>JACQOU010000119.1 GCA_016207775.1 Deltaproteobacteria bacterium | reverse complement strand
CGATATGGTCTATGCCGATGAAGTATTTCGTGATTTCCACGCAAAATATTCCAAGGCTGGAACTGTGCTGCAGGGACTGCGTGTGCGTGACGAACTGACGCAGAACGAATTAGCTGAAAACCTATATGTCAAGCAGAAGGCTAAGACTATAAACGGGTGAATTTGGCGACGATAGGGTTACCGTAATAAAGATTATACGGTCCCGGCTTCCCTACCATTGCAAGAAGGGACGGAAAAAGCGCCCGCGGGGGCAGCCGCCGGTGCGATCGCGATCATGTACAATGATTCGAACCGCCCTGCTATTTGAAAGAGGCAAAGTGGTCACCACCGTCCGCTATCATCTGACCCGCTAATTTTTGTGTTCCTCATTTTTGTTGCCAAATGACATGGCATCCCGTAATGGGTTCAGGTTAGTCCGATAAGGGGTGTGGGGGAGGGAAATTGCGTTTTCTTAACGCCGTTTTCTTGTTTTTTTTCTTATGCGTTTCTTTGCAGGCGCATACAAAAGATCGACTTGCGTTAGAAAAACTTGTTCGTTTGTATGAGTCCGTTCTTACAGCGAGCGAGGAACTTCAAAAGCCCGGTGCAACCGTTTGTATTCCCGAGGCCTTTTGCATTAACCGCCATGCATTTTCTGATATTGTTTTTAAGGCTTCCGAGCTGTATTTGACTGACGGTTTTGAAAATGAATCGGATATCGAGCAGGTACTGCATCAGTTGCGCAGGCAAGTGCAACCCATTTCTACGCTGAGGACACTGGCTTATGAACTGAGAGGCTGGATAAAGGAAAGAATCCCTCAGTACGGGGTAACCTGGGTAGTCGTTACGCTTGCTTTTGAAGTTGCTGAACATTCGGTGTTGTTTTGGCTTCCACCGGGCGGGGCCGCGTGCGGTGCATTTCAACTTATTTATTTTGCTACGGCTGGTTTTGTACAGGACACTTGCGCAGCTTTTCGAACTCAGCCAGTTCCTCATTCTTTTTGGCAAAGGCTGCGACAGATTATCAATGTGTGGAGTTTCCGGTTGAAGTACCGGCAGCGTCTTAAGTGGCTGCAGACGGATGGCTTACGTTTTTCCTGGAAGGGTTACAGGCAAAAGCTCACGGATGCGGTCCATGACTTGGAAATACACCTGAGTGAGACGTCATTTTGGAAAGAAGCTTTTACGTATTTTGATCCCAGTGCCAACCGACTAACCTTGAAGCCGGTTTTACTAGAAGACGATCTGACGTTTATCTTTGCAGACGGAGATAACCAAAAGCGTTTCGATCGGGCTGAAAAGCATGTCAGTGGTCTTATGCTTCTGAATGATATTTTATGTGAAATAGTGGCTTTGGCATTTCATCAAGGGGCTATCTCGCCCGCTCATTATTTGGATAGTCGAAGCGTATTGGGTTCGCTGGCAGCGACTATCCGCTGGCGTTATCGACCCTTGATTCATACGCTTGCTGCCTCACAGTGGAGCAAGGAAGAGCATGAACGGTTGAAGGGGACTGTTCAGCAGTTACTTGAAAAAATGATCGGTATTTTTCAACTGGGCCGTCTTATCCTGACAGAACCACAATCATCGATAGCTCTCATGAAAGAGTCAGTCAGTGAAGTCGACCAATCGCTTCAAAAAGTGTGGGTTGTTCGGTCCCCTCAAAACTGTGCTGGGGCGATCGCAGCGATGAAATAGTTTACTTCTTTTCTCCTGGACCCGTTGCTTTCCACGAATGAGGTTTGTGGCATTCGATGCACTGGGTACCGGCTTTTTGCCGATGGAAAGCATTTTTGACTGCATCTTCATGACAGGCACTGCACTCGGCATTCGTAATACGAAGCTTTTCATGGGGCTTATGGCATTCACCGCAGGCCCATTGCATGGGTGCCTCTTCCGGAAATTCTTCGCCAGCCACATGCATAGTGGCGTGGCACTCCAAGCAGGCCGTACGATCGGGTTTAAGAGAGCGTTTTGCATCCTTGGCCAGGAATGGATGGCATTCCATGCAATGCATTTCTGCCATGCTTCCAGCTGCTTTCAGAGTGACCTGTTTGTGGCAATCGTGACATAAATCAGTACCCGGCTTGAATCGATGCACGGAAAGAGAATGGCATTGGATGCATTGAACACGTTCTTTTCCGACGTGTATCTGATGTCCAGGTGTTTGCAAAACTTTATTCCATTTTGCCTGGTTGCCACCGCTCGCATGACACTGTTCACATACCGTATGATCCACAAAGGCATGCTTCACAACCTCGTCGGGTCTACGAGTGGTGTAAACCCAAAGCTGATGAAGGTTGGACATGATGTATGACTCGTGGCACGTATGGCATTCAATGTCTTTGTGGCCGCTTTCCGCCCATCGTTGGTAAGCTGACTGCATGGTATGGCAGGAAGTACAAAACCTAGGGTCGTGCTGAATGTAGTGATGGGTACGCCAGGCGATTAACAACCCAATCACTGCCAAAATTCCACCACTAATCAGGAAAATGCGCGGAATTCGAAAAAGATATTCATAAAATCGCTTGCGATATATGAAAATAACTGCAATAGCAGTGAACCCGATAGCGAGAACAAATCCCAGTGCTATTAGCACCCACTTGAAAAATTTTGCCCAGGAAATCTTGCCAGCTCTTGCCGTCACTTTGGATTGAATTTCATCGGCAACCGATATCACTTCGGCAGTTTTTCTGGTGATTTCAAACAAATTGAGAGTATGGCTTAACGCCCGGAGAGTAGAGCGAGCGGAGAGAAGTTTAGTCCTAAAATCATCAGGATTGCCTTGCTTCCTAAGGACTTCATCCACTTGTGCCACCTGCACTTCAACGTCTTTCACAGCTTTGTAGATCCGCCTTGCCTGTTCCACCGGGTGGCAACTGGAACAAAGAGGCTCTGAAATGAGTTCAATAGATGCTTTGGCGACCCCATGGGCTCCATGGCAAGTCACGCAACTGGGTTGTCTTGGAAGCTTGCGCGCGAGGCTGTGATTGCCCTTTTGATAATGCCAAAGGGGCTGTGCATGGCAGCTTCCGCAGATAGTGACCGCGGCTGTGGCACCGGGTCTTGCTACAAATTTGGCTCCATGGGCTACTCGAGCTGAAACGGCGGTTGGGTTCCCTCCGTGACAATTCACACAAGAAACCCCGGCTGTTCCGTGCACATCTTTTGTCATTGCAAGGACAGGGGCCTTTAACTCGCTTCTTTCCAATTCTGAATGGCATTCCAAACACGAGTTTTTACGGAAGGGAGCAACCGCCGGAGGTGCAGCCATTACAGTGGGCGTTGCTCCAGCAGATCCTGG
>JACQOU010000120.1 GCA_016207775.1 Deltaproteobacteria bacterium | reverse complement strand
CTTGGATGACCATATTCAGTTCGTAATAGATGCTCTTAGAGATCATGCTGTTGAACTGGGTATTAGTCGTTAAAGAGTCATTTTAGTTAGTTTTTGTCGGGTTTCACCCGACAAAAACTAACTAAAAAAAGCCTAATATTGTTGAGCCCTTAAGAATAACGGTTGATTATTGCGGCTGCATGATTAAATTAGTACTGATTTGGTGCTATATAATGAGGCGGCATGATGTTAAGGCTAAGCAAAATGGCGGATTACGGATTAGTGCTCCTTACGTACTTTGCTCGTGAATCTGACAGATGGCTGGCAGCTCGTGAGCTTGCAGTGAGGTCGCATGTGCCGTTTCCCACTGCGAGCAAAATTTTAAAAGCATTGTCGAAGGCCCAGCTCTTGGAGTCAGAAAGGGGCACAAATGGAGGATACCGTCTCTCCCGCCCTGCTGACCAAATATCGATAGCCGATGTGGTGAGTGTATTTGAAAGACCGGTTGCTCTAACTGCTTGTCTAGAGACTCCCCATTCCTGCTCGCTGGAACCCAAATGTCCGGTGAGGAGCCATTTGCGAAGGATTAGCCATGCAACTTCCAGGCTTTTTGAAACGATCACGTTGGCTCAATTCAGCTCTCCATTTCCTTTAGAGGAAACGGCAGTCCTGATGCCTCAACGGAAAGTGATGGAAGTATGAAAATTGCGACTCACAAAGAAATCGAAGATTTGCTCTCCCAAGAGTACCCCTATGGTTTTGTAAGCGATATCGAAACGGATATTCTGCCCAAAGGCCTAAATGAGGAAGTGGTTAAGCACATCTGGAAAAAGAAAAACGAGCCCGACTTTATGCTGGAATGGCGGCTGAAAGCCTTCCATCACTGGCAGACGCTGCAAGAGCCTAAGTGGGCAAACATCCAGTATGGTCCCATCGATTATCAGGCTATGGTTTACTATGCCGCCCCCAAAAAAAGCGCACAAGCGGAAAGCTTGGAAAAGGTTGATCCGGAGCTCAAGAAAATGTTCGATAAATTGGGGATTTCACTGAGCGAACAAAAGCGTCTAACGGGTGTGGCAGTGGACGCCGTCGTAGACAGCGCTTCGGTCGCGACGACTTTTAAGAAAAAACTGGCTGAACTTGGAATTATTTTCTGCTCCTTTTCGGAAGCCCTGCGAGAGCATCCCCATTTGGTAAAAAAGTATTTAGGTACGGTCGTGCCTTATACCGACAACTTTTTTGCAACTCTCAATTCAGCTGTTTTTAGCGACGGGTCTTTTTGCTACGTACCCAAGGGCGTGAGATGTCCGATGGAACTTTCAACATATTTTCGGATTAATGCTGCACAAACGGGGCAATTTGAACGAACACTTATTGTCGCCGAAGAGGGAAGTTACGTGAGTTATCTTGAGGGCTGTACAGCTCCCATGCGGGATGAGAATCAACTGCATGCGGCCGTTGTTGAGCTGGTTGCTCATGAAAATGCGGAAATCAAATACGCTACGGTGCAAAACTGGTATCCGGGCAATAAAGAAGGAAAGGGCGGAATCTACAACTTTGTGACTAAGCGTGGGAAGTGCATTGGATAAAATTCATAAATTTCCTGGACTCAGGTAGAGACCGGCTCGGCAATCACCTGGAAGTATCCCAGCGTGATCCTAATGGGTGATAACTCAGTCGGTGAATTCTATTCTGTGGCCCTAACAAATAATTTCCAGCAGGCAGATACGGGCACTAAGATGATTCATCTTGGAAAGAACACTCGCAGTACCGTCATCTCGAAGGGTATTTCAGCAGGCCATGGAAAAAACACTTACCGCGGTCTCATCAAAATACAGAAAAATGCGACGGAAAGCAGAAACTATTCGCAGTGCGATTCGCTTCTTCTGGGAGATAAGTGCAGTGCCCACACCTTTCCGTATTTGGAAATCAAAAATCACACCTCCAAAGTAGAGCACGAAGCAACGACATCAAAAATCGGGGAAGATCAGCTTTTTTACTGCGCTCAACGTGGTATCTCTGCTGAGGATGCCGTTTCGATGATCATAAATGGATTTTGCAAAGACGTGATTTTAAAACTTCCAATGGAGTTTGCTGTTGAGGCGCAGAAACTTCTGGGAGTGAGCTTAGAGGGCACCGTGGGGTGAATAAGGAGGACTGATGTTAACTATTAGAAATTTGCATGCAACGGTCGACGGCAAGGAAATTATTAAGGGTTTGAACCTGGAAGTAAGAGCGGGTGAGGTGCATGCCATTATGGGCCCTAATGGATCGGGCAAAAGTACGTTGGCGTTTGTTCTGGCCGGAAAGCCGGGTTATGAGGTCACTGCGGGTGAAATCATCTATGAAGGAAAAGACCTGCTGGCCATGTCTCCAGAACAACGATCCTGTGAAGGAATTTTCGTCGCTTTCCAATATCCGATAGAGATTCCGGGTGTTGCCAATCTTTACTTTTTAAAAGCAGCCATTAACTCAATTCGAAAATACCGTGGATTTGATGAGCTGGATGCGATGGAACTGTTGGATCTAGTGAGGCAAAAGGCGAAAGCAATGAACGTTGAAAAGGGTCTTCTTGAGCGCTCTGTTAATCAAGGATTTTCGGGGGGGGAAAAGAAACGAAACGAAATTCTCCAAATGGCAGTACTCGAGCCGCGGCTTGCAATCTTAGATGAGACAGATTCCGGGCTTGATATTGACGCGCTTAGGAGCGTAGCGAATGGAATCAATACTCTGAGAAGCCCGAATCGCTCCATGATTCTGATTACTCACTACCAGAGGCTTCTTGGCCATGTCGTCCCCGATCAAGTCCACGTCCTCAGTCAGGGCCGTATCATCGAATCCGGCGGTAGGGAGCTGGCGGAAGAACTTGAGAAGAAAGGTTATGCGTGGGCTTATGAACAAAGAGACCGCTCTGTTTCAGGAGCGGCAGGAGTTCTGCAATGATGCCCGAATTGAAAAACTTGGAGCACTTGCCACTGCCACTGAACACTTGCAGGCCGCAATGGTTGGCAAATATTCAGCAGCGGGCGAAAGCCTCATTCGATCGATTGGGCTTCCCGACAAAAAATATGGAGGAATGGAAATATACGGATTTCTCTTCCCTTTCCCGCAGGATTTTTGAATGGGGTGCTGGACCTGCAGCGACCGATCTAAGAGATATCAGTTTTTTGGAGCCTTTCACCCTGCTTGACGAGCATCGGCTGATTTTATGGAACGGAGGGTATTCTCGAGTTTTGTCCCGTGTGGAAGGGCTCCCAACCTCTGTCAGAGCAGGAAGTTTGGCCCAGTTCATGGAGAAAGATCCCACCCTGCTCGAAGCTCATTTTACTCGCTATGCCGATTCAGATCGCAATGCCTTTTGTGCAATGAACACCGCTACGTTTCGGGATGGGGCTTTTGTACATATTCCCCCCGGTGTTCACCTGCATCGTCCTATTCATATTCTGTTTATCTCCTCAGGTTTGCCTGAAAAAACGATTCTTTCGTTACCTCGTACTCTGGTGGTTGCGGAAGAAGGCAGCGAAGCCACCATTATTGAAAGTCATATTGGTTGGGGGGCTAGTGGCTACCTAAGCAACGGGGTTTGCGAGATCGTTGTGGGGAAGAACGCCCAAGTGGAGCACGTGCTCATCATCAAAGAGCATCCGACCGCTTCCCATCTTGGTTATGTGCAGGTTTTTCAGCAACGGGAAAGCCGATTCCGCTCTCACTCTTTTTCGCTCGACGGGGCGCTGATTAGGAATGATTTTAGCGTGGGTCTCGGCGGGGAAAATACTGAGTGCACCCTAAATGGATTGTTTACCGTGGCTGAGGGCCAACATGTCGATACCCACACCTTTGTGAACCACAAGAATCGTGCAGGCAGGAGTCGGCAACTTTTCAAAGGGATTGTGCAGGGCCAAGCAACTGGCGTTTTTAATGGAGCAATCGTTGTGGCTAAAGAGGCACTGCAGACAGACGCTGAGCAAAGCAACCAAAACCTGCTCTTATCCGAACAGGCGAACGTCTTTACGAAGCCTCAACTGGAAATCTCTGCTAACGATGTCAAATGTCGTCACGGATCGGCCACCGGACCTCTCGATGAGTCTTCGCTTTTTTATTTACGCTCCCGTGGTCTTGGGGAGCACCAAGCCAATCACTTGCTCACCTGTGCTTTCGCTGAGCAAACCATTGAGGGCATCAAATCTGCCACTTTGAAATCCAGGGTATCGGAACTCATTGCAGAGAGAGTGAATAAATTTTGGAAAGGAGCAGCGCCATGGGGCGTGTGAATAATCATTCCGCGGCCGGCGTAACAGCACTGGGGTGGGATGTTTGGAATATTCGGCGGGATTTTCCTATTCTGAAGCAAAAGATACACGGCAAGCCACTCATTTATCTCGATAATGCCGCCACCGCACAAAAACCTCATCAGGTTATTGAGGCCGTCAATCGGTTCTATCTCGAAGATTGTTCCAATATTCATCGCGGGGTGCACACGTTGAGCGAGCGCGCAACCAAAGCCTACGAAAATGCTCGTGAGAAGGTGCGCCAGTTTATCAATGCGAAAAGCAACAAGGAAATCATCTTTGTCAGGGGAGCTACTGAAGCCATAAACCTTGTGGCACAAGCATTCGGACGAACGACCGTAGGGGCGATGGATGAAATTGTACTAAGTAGCATGGAGCACCATTCAAACATTGTTCCTTGGCAGATGCTTTGTGAAGAAAAGGGAGCACACCTTCGTGTGATACCGATGAATGAAGAGGGAGATTTAAATTTGGATAAAGTGAATCTCCCGTTCAACGAACGCACGAAGCTCGTCGCACTCACACACGTTTCCAATGCTATCGGAACCATAAACCCCATTCGAAAAGTGATCGAAGCTGCCCATTTGAGGAACATTCCCGTATTGATCGATGGCGCTCAATCAGCGCCCCATTTCAGAGTCGATGTTCAGCAGTTAGGTTGTGACTTTTACGTATTTTCTGGTCACAAGCTGTATGGGCCGACGGGCGTCGGTGTCCTTTACGGAAAACAGTCCCTTCTTGAAAGGATGCCCCCTTACCAGGGTGGCGGGGATATGATTCGGTCGGTTACGTTTGAGAAAACTGTTTTTAACGAATTGCCCTACAAGTTTGAGGCGGGAACCCCCAACATTTCCGGAGTCACTGGCCTGGGAGCTGCTATTGACTATGTACATTCCGTCGGATTGGAGCAAATAGAACCCTATGAGCGCTCTCTTACGCAGTACGCCCTGGAGCAGTTGGCCACATACCCGTGGATCCGTCTGATTGGACGACCCCGGGAAAGGGTTTCTGTCATTTCATTTGTCGTCGATGGCATTCACCCCCATGATGTGGGTACTATTTTGGATCAGGAAGGAATCGCCATTCGCACCGGGCACCACTGTGCTCAACCGGTGATGGAACATTTTGGGCTTTCGGCTACTTGCCGCTTATCACTGGCGTTTTACAACACGCGGGAAGAAATCGATGCTTTAGTGGGGGCTCTTAAGAAGGCAAGAGAGGTTTTTTCCAATGACGGAGCTTAAACAGCTTTATCAAGAAACCATTCTTGACCACAACAGAGCCCCTCGCAATTTTGGGCGACTGGAGGCTCCGGGATTGCAAAGGGCTGAGGGCTTTAACCCGCTCTGCGGTGACCGGCTGACTGTTTATCTGCATCTTGAAAAAGAGCTTATTCGTTCCATTCTTTTTGAAGGGTCGGGCTGTGCGATTTCAAAAGCATCTGCTTCACTAATGACTGCCACTGTGAAAGGTCGTTCCATTGCAAGCACTCATGAGCTTTTTGAGGCTTTCCACCGTTTAATTACTGGAGCGGGCACAGAACAAGACGGCTTCGTTCTCGGGAAGCTCGCAGTTTTTTCGGGGGTTTGCGATTTTCCTTCCAGAGTTAAATGCGCGAGTCTCCCTTGGCACACGCTGATGGCTGCCTTGAAGGCAAAAGAGACGCCGCAGCCAGTGGTGAGCACCGAGTAAAGAGGAAAGCATATGACGATTCTCGAGACCGTTCTCTTAACTAGGGATTGCCAAGCAATTCAAATTCCAAACGGCGAAAAACAAAACCTTCCAGCAGAACTTTCGGTCGGGATCATTCAATCGCTGGGTGGGTTCTTCACTATTCTTACTGAATGGGGGGAAATGTATCGGATAGACTACGAAAATGCAGACGCCTTGGGGAAAGAGAAACCTGCCCAGAAAACGAAAAGGATTCCCAGCAACCGGGCTGAAATCGAGCAGGATGTCCTGGAGGCCCTGAAAAACTGTTATGACCCTGAAATTCCCATCGACATCGTTGAGCTCGGTCTTGTTTATGGCTGTGGAATTAAACAGGACGGGCAGGGCTATCGGGTCACCATCCAATTTACGTTGACAGCACCGGGGTGCGGGATGGGGGATCTTCTGAAAAAGGATATTGAATCAAAAATTATCAGTATCCCGGGAGTGACTTCCGTTTATGCTGAACTTGTTCTTGATCCGCCCTGGGATCGTGCCATGATGTCCGATGCCGCTAAACTACAGTTGGGTATTTTATAGCCCTATTGCAACGCGTAGTTCCTTTCATGTCTCCACGTGCTATTTAGCAGGCCACTTTAAGCCTGGATTTTGCATTTGGAATCGTGATGAGGCCGAGGAAGTTTTTGATATGTTGGGCGAACACAGGCAAAACCCGAGGAAGAATATTGAATATATTTTGACGAGGGTTTTTGCCGAGTACGCCAAACATATCAAAAACTAACCGGTCGCAATAGATTCCAAATGCAAAATCCAGGCTAAACAAGGGAGGGGTCATCATGAAAGGACTTATCGTCGCTATCGTTTGTACAATAGCCTTTACAGGGCAAGTGAGTTTTGCCAATTCCGAGGCGGAATGGGAAGACCTGATACCAGCCGACCAGTTGGCAGAGGAGTTAGGCCAGGAAGGGATCACGACAGAAAGGGACGAGGGTGCAAACCGTTTGTATCCGATTCCGATGCCGTTTCCCCGTCCGTATCCCTATCCTGCTCCGTTACTTCGATGCTTTGCCTCCAACCTGCAGGGCCAGATGTTCCATGCTCATGGTTATGATGTGTATCTGACCCAACGGCTTGCACTTAATCGTTGCTATCGGCAGTCACGAGTCTGTATTTCGAGAGGATGCCGTTATTATTAATTGTCATTGCGAGCAGGCGAAGCAATCGCATGGGATTGCTTCGCTTTGGCTCACCATGGCAGCCATTTCGTTTGGGCAACCCAGTCTGGTGGCATTTTGCAGGCGCATAACGATACCACGCTGCCAATAAAGCAAGAAAAACACGCTGGATGAGTTGGCAGGAGATTTGCTTTAGCAGGTAACAAGCAGCGTGGACAATCGTCATAAGATCATCAAAACGCCAATCGATGGGGAGGGGGAATGAAATTGTTTAAATTTGGTCATTTCGTCACGGGTCTGGCACTCAGTGTGTCCATTTTTGCCGTTTCAGCGGGCAATCTACTGGCCGATGAAGCAGCTCAATCGGTTGCAACCGGCGCGGAAAGTCTCGCGCCCTCAGCAAGCAAAATCATCGGCACTTTAGAGTTTAGGGCCGAATACTATGGCGAAAAAGGCGCTCTCGATACCACGAACTGTGTTGAGCTGGGTTACCAATTTAATCCTGATTTCAAGATTAACTGGTACCAGGGATTTATCACCAATTTGTATAATCCGGAAGCCACTCCTGCGGGCATCAACTCGATGTTCGAACAGGGATTTCTCCGGACCCGGCTAAGCAACATCTGGAAGGACGACTCGCTTTCACTTTCCTATGAATCACGGATTTTTGCTCCCACGTGGCAGCCGGAAATTGCCCAAGGAAACATTACCAGGATTTACAATAAATTTACGTTAAGCAGAAAAGTGAATGACTCGTTCACCTTTTCGGTAGCAGAGGTGTTTATGCCTCAGATTTTTAGAACGGCGGGGACGATAGAAACGGGTGCTAATCCATGGTTTCAAAATCGCGTCGGTTTGATAGCCGATTTCCAGTTGAGTTCAAAGCTAAGCCTATCTTTTCCCGTTCTCTATTACTTGACTCTTTATAGGGACTATATGGAGGGTGCAGCCAACAATAATGCCATGGGGTCACTTGTTTTTATTTGGCCGGAATTGAGTTATGCCCTGACTCCCAACGTGGCTCTCGCACTTGCTTTCATTAGTGACAACCTCTTTACTGCGGACCTAAGCAAAGTGACTATTGGCGAAGGGCTCAAAAAGGGAGCAACACAGCTTGCGCTTAGTTTGAGCCTCTAGAATTCTTCTCTGCCCATGCGAACGACTCGAGTGGCAAGGCTTGCTTCTTCGGGAGGATGAGGTGAATGAGCGCCGCAGCTTTCAGTAGGCTCTTTGCGCCTTTCATCCGGATAGAATCCAAACTGACGAAGAACCTCAAGCTTTGGAAAAACGTTGCTGTGGAGATTAATGTGGAAGAATCCAGGAAATAGTTCTGGATTTTTCTGTATCAGCGAAAAATAGGATTGGTATTTGCCAGGAATCTCGACACTAAGTCCATGGCAAATTTCATGGCCCGTAAAAACAAACTCAGGCAACAGGTGAGGGCAAAATTCAAGTCTCAGGTCGCTCTCAAGCTCTCTAAAAATTTCGGTCTGCGGTAAAAGCGAAAGCAGACTTGGAAGAATTCTTGCACCCAGCATCCGCAAGGACACCATTTGAAAGATAGACTGGTTGAAATCTTCCATAGTCTCAAAAGGAAAACCCCAAATATAAAAGGCATCGACGCGTGGGAAAATCTTGATGGCTTTTGATACGACATCAACTGCTTGTATTGCTGTGAACCCTTTTTTTATTTTCTGAAGGATCCGATCGGAACCGGATTCAATTCCAAATCTGAGCTCGACACACCCACAATCAGCCATGGCTTGCATCATGTCCTGATCGACAAGATTGACCCTGCCAAAAGCTTTCCACTGAACTGAAATTCTACGGGACAACAACTCCGTACAAAATTGCATGATTTGTCGTTTACCGGAAACAAAAAACTCATCCTGGAACAGAAACAAATCCACTCCGAAATTACGATTCAGAAACTCCATTTCGTCTACAATATTTTCAGCGCTCCTAGAATAACTTTTCTGACTCCAAATGGGTGCCACAGAGCAAAAAGTGCATGGATAAGTGGAGGGCGCAGGTGTGGAGTATCCCAGTTTGC
Organism: Deltaproteobacteria bacterium; assembly: GCA_016207775.1. Classification (GTDB taxonomy): domain Bacteria; phylum Bdellovibrionota; class FAC87; order UBA2466; family UBA2466; genus JACQOU01. The sequence continues at coordinate 59 of JACQOU010000120.1, read as the reverse complement.
GAAAACTCGCGGTATCATGTGTACCACGTAAAGCAAGCACGCTGTGACCACGTGGAGAG
>JACQOU010000128.1 GCA_016207775.1 Deltaproteobacteria bacterium | reverse complement strand
TAATGTTGGCTTTTGTCTTGATACCCGTTTTGTGGCAGGCTTTCATCGAGGTTAACATCTTGGACAGATCGACTTGTTTTCTAATAAGTTTCAGCATGCGTGAGCTGCCATTTTCAGGTGCATAGTCCAAATCATTGCATCCGGATTCTTTTAAGAGTTTGAGCGTTTCTTCATTCAGGGCTTCAGCGCGAGTTCCACTGGGCAGGCCCCATGTGATATTCAAACCTCTTGCAAGGAGCTGTTTGCAGAAATCAACAATCCAGGATTTTTTCAAAATGGCAGTCAGATCGCAGAAATCAAAGTGATTTGCCTGGTATTGGTTAATCAGCCACTCCATTTCAGACAACACATCTGCGGGTTGTCGATAATGCCATTGGCTTCCCCACATATGGTGGTTTGAGCAGAAGGTGCATTGGTATGGGCAGCCCCGAGTGGCCACGATAGGCATGGCTCTATGTTTCACTAATGCATTTCCAGTATTGCTCACTCCTCTATCCAAGAAACCGCGGACGTTGAATAGTTCCCAAGCAGGCCAGGGTAAATGCGAAAGATCTTTAATACGATCTCTGCGCTGATTGATTATAATTTTGCCGTCTGGAGATTTCACAGCCGTGCCCGCAAGTCCCTCCGGAAGTCTTCCTTCTTTGCAGAGCTCCCACACAAGCTGTCGTGCCGTCTGCTCTCCCTCACCCAATACGCATGCGTCGAGCTCACTGTGAAGAAGAGAAAATTCATAGGTGGATGAGAAATGTTCCCCCCCACCGACGATTAAACAACGTGGAAAACGCTTCCTGATTTCCGCTATCAACAATCGGGTAATGGGCCACTCCATCGAAAACATCGAAGAGATAAGGCAGAGATCGGGAGTTGTGATCACTCTATCGACAGTCTGCCGAGGGGTCAGACCCAACACAGATGTTCCGAGGCGGAATGGGGTAACTTCTGAGATGAACGGTTTCTCTGCAATGGGGTCAATAACTTCCAATGAAACGAGGTCTTTGATGGATCCTATGACGTACGCCAACCCGATCGGCAGACAAGGGGATATAGTCGTGGCCAAATTATTAATGATACTTGGGCTTCGAATAGCAAGTACTTGAAGCGACACGTTAGATGAGTGAAAGGAAGTTTAGTTTAGTGTATCAAACAAAACTGAATGAACCCTACTGTGTTTTTTGTACACATGGCATAAAACCCATTTCTGGCCCAAGCATACCCCGTCGTGATAAAATTTTCTTAGCTTTTCTTTATCTTAATCACGCAAGTGTTGTTGCAACCTTCATTCTAAGGAGCCTCCTCTGATGCTTTCAGTCATTATGCCCGTGTATAACGAGGCCGCCGTTTTGGAAAACGTCATCGCTAAATGGGTGAATGTCCTGAGTAATCACTGCAGCGATTTTTGTCTCCGGATATATAATGACGGCTCGAAAGATCAGTCGCTGGAAGTGATGAAGCGCTGTGCCCAAAAGTATGCAAACATTATCATTACAAATAAACCCAACAGCGGGCACGGACCGAGTGTCCTCATGGGGTATCGCGATGCCTGTGATTCCGAATGGATATTACAGGTAGACTCGGACAACGAAATCGACCCCTCTGCCTTTCCCCTGTTGTGGAGCTGCCGGCGGGAATTTGATTTCCTGGTTGCAAGGCGGTTTCAAAGAAATTCTTCTTTCTCGCGCAAAATGATGTCGACGGGTTGCAGAATGCTCGTAGGTTCTCTGTATGGTTATGCCATTCGAGACATCAATGTCCCATTTCGTCTGATGAAGGTATCTGCATTCCAGGATGCCATCGAACAGATCCCGGTGAATACTGTGGCACCCAATACTTTGGTGACAGGAGTTGCGGCGTTAAAAAAACTGCGGTGCGCAGAATTTGATATTCCGTACCGGTTCCGCACCCACGGAAAAGCAAGTATCACACTACGGAAAGTTCCAAGGCTAGCTTTTCTTTCGATGTGGCAGCTTGTTAAGTTTCGCATTTTGTATGATCCATCTCCTGCGGATGTTCTGCTCCATCAAAACGATGCAAGTAAGGATGAACTAACCACACGAAAGGCCTGCAATGAAGCTACTAAACTATGATGATTGCAATGAGATGCCCATTGAAACGGTGTGGGAGTACTATCGCAAACACATAAACCCAGCTCAAGTCGATTTGATTGCATCTTTTGGCTTTGGAAAGGAATTAGTCAGTCACTCTGAAGGGCCTTGGATCACCACCCGATCGGGGAAAAGAATACTGGATTTTACCGGCGGAATCGGCGTATTGAATCACGGTCATAACCATCCGCGCATTCTCGCTGTTCGACGAAAGTACGCGCAGGAAAAGAGAATGGAGGTTCATAAGAATTTCTTCTCACCGTACCTCGCTGCCCTCAGCCACAACCTCGCTCAACTCTTTCCCGAGGATCTGGATTTCTGCTATTTCCCTAATTCCGGTGCAGAAGCCGTCGAGGGAGCGATCAAACTGGCCTACAAGTATCACGAAGGTCAAAGGAAGACGATCTTATACTCCGATATTTCTTTCCACGGTAAACTACTGGGTGCTGCCAGTGTGACGGGTTCTCCTGAACTGGATTTCAAATTCCCGCAGATTTCAGGATGCCATTCATTCCAATATGACTGCTTGGAATCCGTCGAAGAACTAATCAATAAAACCCGGACTGCAAAAGGCTCCAGTGATGTCTATGCCCTTATTCTGGAGCCAATGAATGCGAGCAGTCTGCGTGAGTGCTCTCCTGAATTTCTTCGAGGAGTTAGAAACCTTTGTACCAAAGAAAACATCGTTCTTATCTTTGATGAAGTTTATACCGGATGGGCAAAAACGGGTTCCTTATTCTATTTTTTTAAGGCGGGGGTTATTCCGGATATTGTGACCATGTCCAAATCGTTTGGCGGCGGGAAAGCCTCTATTGCTGGCTATGTGACCAGGCGACCCATCTTCCTCAAGGCATACGGGAATCTCAATGATGCCACTTTACATAGCACGACCTACTACGGTTTCGGCGAGGAAGCGGTGAGCGCCTTGGAAGCAGTCAATATTATTGTTGAGGAAGATTATGTGAATAAAGCGCAGCATATCTATGACTGCGTTCATCCACGATTGGTTGAACTCCAAACAAAATACCCCACCCTGATTAAGGAAGTCAGAGGGGCCGGAGCTTTAAACGGTATACTATTTAACGATAAATTGCCGGCTCTCCAAGCAATCACTTCCATTCTCCCATCCAAGCTTTTCCGTGACAGCCGCTTCATCCAAAAAGTGGTGACGTCCGCTGTGATCAACCATCTGTATAACGAATTTGGGATCCTTTCATTTTTTGGGTCAAACCGAGAAATTGTTTTCATCGTTTCCCCGCCTCTTGTGATCGAAGAGCGTGAACTCGATTACTTCCTGACTTCGTTGGACAAAACGTTAGCACAAGGGCTTGGCAAGCTGATTACCGGATTTGTTAAGGATAAGTTCTTTGCAAAAAAAACCCAGGAAAAAAAGGTCGCTTGATGAGGCATTGTCGCTTGAGAGTCTTGAGAATGCTTCTGGCAATCCACGCGCCTTTTTTCTTTCAATTAGAAGAAACACAAAAACAGGCTCTTACCGGAAGGATTAAGGAACAAATTGGTCGTCTTCCTTTTTTTTTCCGTGTTCCCATTTTTATTCTTGTCGATTTTCTGGAATGGAGTTGTTTCTTGTTTAAAGGCCAGCGGTTTTCTTTGCTGCCCGCCAATGAAGCTGAAAAATTGCTGGAGAGACTCTCGCGCTGGGTGTTCGGCTTAAGGTCTCTTAATGAACTTGTTCAGGCACTCGCTTCCATACATCTTTTTGATTTCTTGAGTGAGAAAGATGCAAACCAATCCCATTAACCTGTTGGATGCGGTCAACGTCGATAGCGTGCGTTGTGAATGCCTCGTCATTGGCTCCGGAGTTGGAGGGAGTGTGGCTGGGGCACGGTTGGCCGAGGCGGGTCGGGATGTGCTGGTAGTGGAAGAAGGGGAGCTCTCTACAGTACCGCGGTACTCCAACAAGATAGGGCAGATGACGGCATTGCTCTATAGAGGCGGAGGCATCACACCTTTTTTGGGCAGGCCCATGATAGGGTTTGCCGAAGCCTGCTGCGCAGGGGGAGGCAGTGTCATTAATGGAGGGTTACTGTGGAGAACACCTCCCCACATCCTGCAGGAATGGAAAGAAGAGTTTGGTTTGGCGGGCTTTGATGAGGTGGCACTAAGAGCGCACTTTGAAACGGTTGAGAGAAGACTTTGTGTGAACCGTCATTGCACCGAAGAAGGGAATCGGGATTCCCAGTTGCTCAAAAAGGCTGCGAATCAGTTTAACTGGAAGGTGGTTGCAGTACCGAGAGCGCTAGTCAATTGCACGAATCTTAATCTTTGTGCAACGGGTTGCCCCTCAGGCGCAAAGCAAACCATGTTGGAAACGTACCTGGCTGATGCTTGTAAAAAAGGGGCACGTTTGTTGCCCAATTGCCGGGTATACAAACTGGAATCCAAAGGCAGTTCTCGTGTTGGGCGAGCTCGCTGTAGCTTGCAGTTACCCCATGGTCAGAAAAAGTATGTTGATATCGAGGCGGATGAGTTTTTTCTTTCGGGGGGTGCGGTTCAAACGCCGCATTTACTGGCAAAAAGCGGTCTTGCTCCTCACGTCGGTCAGAGGCTGCAATATCATCTCAATCTTAAATTCGCTGCCAAATTTGCGACTCCTGTCCATGCGGAACAGGGGACGATGTTCACGCAGCAAGTACAAGAGTTTGAGCGTGAAGGGCTTTACATGATGGCTTCTAACTGCCAACCGAACTACCTGGCTGCCACATTGGTGACACACCATCGGAAAGAGATAGAAAAATTGCTTAATGAGCGGTTTTACTGGGCCCTTTATGTCGCTCAATTACGGTCGAAATCTGTAGCCAAAATCATTTCCGCATGGAATGAGCCGATTGTGCTGAATCATTTTCATTCATCTGACTTTGAGAATTTTAAGAAAGCCTGTATCAGAATGTCCCAGTTACTATTCGGTGCGGGAGCCATCCAGATCTATCTTCCAATAGCCGGTGCACACCCTGTAAGTAGCGAAAAGGAAGTAACTCAAGCCTTACAATCCGCCCAACCATCACAATGCCGACTGATCAGCGTCCACGCCATGGCGTCCTGTCCGATGGGAAATCACTCAACTGCGATTACCAACACGGATGGCGGTCTCAAAGGTTTTGATAACATTGTCCTTTGTGATGCCTCGATTCTACCCACCAACATCGGCGAAAGCCCCCAAGGAACGATTATGGCCCTAGCCCACGAAATCCTCGATCGCCGGGTGTCACTCAACTTCCGGGCCCACAAGGTAGCGGTCACCCGCGGTGTCGCCGCCCCGAAACCCAGAATGAATATGGAATAAATGGGGACTTGATTCCTTTACAGACTTTTGCTTTTATTACTCCCATGAGTTTGGCAGAAGCACTAAAAAAATTGGGGTTTAAAAGCAGTGAACCACAGCGCAAGGAACCGCGCGGAACCAAGGATACAACCAGAAAAGGTGGGAAGATCCATGACCACCACCAGCGTACGGAATGCGAAGCGTGCCACAAAACTGCTCCCGATGTAGAGCGCTACGAGCACCGCAACAGACTTTTGGATGCTCAGTGGTTGTGTGTGGTGTGCGCCGATCACTACAAAATAAGCGATGACTTCAGAAGAACGGCAGAAAGCAATTTTTCCAAGAGAAAGCTATTTACACGAAACTACGGCCACACTTGTAAGTGGTAGTTTTCATGCAAAAGTGGGTACTGGCAGTATTTTTTGCCCTTATTTTTAAAGCCAGTGCAAATATTCCCCTGGCTGTATCCAATCAAATTGACGAACGGATCGACCAGTTAGTTGCAAAAATTGCATGGAATGATTTTGAGCCCTATTACGGTTCTGCCATCTTATTCAAAGTTGAACCAGATCGTTTGTACTTCTTGTCGAATGCTCATATCATCCCGGGAAGACAAACACGCCTAAACGAGCTTCTTTTACTTCTTCCCTACGCAAAGGGCAAACGGGTGAAAGCACACTTGGTCCAAAGCGCGCCCGGACACGATGTTGCCGTATTATCAGTCAAGCTTCGCAACACACCGAACAAAGATGAGGAAAAATCCGAAACTGTATCTGAACTTGTGCTGAGCGAACCACAACGAAATGTTTTATCCACACTTGTCCAGGATGCCTTTTCCTTTGCCAGTGAAGTGGGAAACAAAACCTGGCGCATGGCCCTTTTTGGAACTCCCTCCTACAATCCCTACAATTTATCTTGGTTTAGAAATCTGTCATGGAAGCAAGACGCTAAAGGCCTCGAATCGTGGCTACCACTTTGGGGTGCCGCTATTGAGAAAGATAAGCCGATTAGAGTGGTTGGGCCAGTTTGGGATCCGGAGCTTCTTAGAGTCACTCATAACTGTCCAGTTCCCTTTTTATGGTACTGTTACAAAGTTCCCCTGCGCAGCTGGGGCTGGTCTGGCGGAGCGCTTCTTGCACTTGTGGGAGATTCCCTTAAAATCGCTGGCCTCATTTCACACTACGTCCCATTGAGCGAGAAAACTTATGCCATTCCAATTGAGATGGCCATCAAGGTTGGAAACGAACTGATTCGTTCTCCAAAGATTATTAACGATGATCTTCATCTTTTTACTTTTATCTCAGACCACCAGCTGAGAATTGAAAACGGTTCTGCTTTGGTTGGTAACCTCGTTGAGTCCGTATTTGCTGGTAACCAGGTGCCAGGGGGGGCTAGCAAAGGCGGCGGTGACAGCAAAGGCGGCGGTGATAGCAAAGGCGGTGGCAACAGTGCAAAGGTCTCGAAGCGCTACTACGTTTTTGAAGATGAATTTGAAAATATTGCAGGTTTTACAAACTTTTCTGCCCTTCTTGACGAGGTCAAAGACCCTCACTCCTGGCTGACCAAAGAAAGCCTGTTTTCGGATTTTGTATCTCGAAGCCCCGTGATGCGCGGAATAGAAGCCGTTTTGCTTTATGAGCCCGGTGTGATTCTTCGTGGCCCCGAGGGTTCGCAACGGATATCCAACTGGGGAAACATCCCAATTATCGGACTTCAATCATTCGTACAGGCCTACAGCAGCAACCCTCAAGCACAATACAACGACCGTATCGAACCCGTTCCCATTCCAGAATTCCTAAACCTATCGAGAGGAGTTTCCGCAGGTCTAGCTGTCAATACACGAATCTTCAAGATGAAAACCCTCGATGAAATGAACAGCATTTCAAGGGGTTTTCAAGTACTGGTCAAATTTATCGATACCTTGGCCCAAGTGACCAACCGCTTAAACATGAAGGAGTTTTCTAGCTGGCTTAACACCTTAAAAAAATCACTTGAGGCTGAACCCTTCGCAGCTGCGATTAACAACGGCACGCCTTTTACTTCGGCAGAATTGCTAACGTTGATTGCTTCCTTAAGGACAGAAGGCCGACTTTACGACAGTATTGCCAATAACGTCACCATGCGAAACGAGCAAATCGGAGGCTCCATTATTGCAGCATCCATGCAGCGGTTTAAAGACAAGATTCACCTTGAACTCCTGGCGCCACGATTTGCAAAGATAACAATCGAATTTGAAAACAAATTTCAGCCACACGGAAAATATTATTATCGTTATGCAGGCAAAATTCATTCGGTCTCCCAATGCAGCATTCACCCGGATGAAGTCCAAAGTGGAGACTATCAAGGAGTTGTTACGCTTCAATTCGATCCGGAAGAAAACAACTGGGCGCTCAAAATCATTCTTGCTAATGGTCAATCCGACCTGTGCGATAAAATCTGTGAGGAAACCGGACTCCAATATGTTGTGGACTTGTCAAAGGCAATTAGCGTTGGAGGTTTTTACCTTCCTCTGTTCCCAACTGGCGCACCCATAGAAGTTAACTTTACCAAGGAGGAAACCGAGAAATTAAAGGAGGAGCGGGCCAAGGCGGAAGAGTTGAAACGCAAGCAACAAGCGCCCGGGTCTGCTAATGAGCCAGCGGCACAACAATACACAAAAAACTTGGTAGGCGTGCTCAGTCAAAATTTCACCGACGAACAGATAAAATTGTTTAACCAATTTTCCGACAGCATCGGTCTGAGAACGGAATCTGATAAAGTTTATCGAGAAATATATCAGAAAGTACTCGCAGGCCATGCCCCATTAGAAGCGGTCGAAGCAAAGCTCTACGCGCTTGAAAAACAATTAGGACTGCCCTCAAAACCGATACTAAGACTCAACATGGGTTACTGGGTTTTGGAACTTGAAAGGCGCACCCATCGCGCAGTAAAGCTTGTAGACAGGCTAGATAAACACCTTGAGTCTTATCAAAACAGATGGCCAAACAACTGGACCCGCGAACAGATACTAAAAGAAGCTATTCGCTTAGAAAAACTTTCGCCTGGATCAGCCCAGTTTTACGGCTCAGAAGGAAGCCCGTAAGCAGACCGTAAAAAGTACTGGCATCTGCAAGAATATCTAAGCAAGACAACGAATATACACGCATTTTATCTGATCTTCTTTCCCAATTGTGACAAGTATTGCACAATTTATTGCTTGGCGTTATATAGGTGCCTTAACTGTACGAAGAGCAATCGAGGTTTCAGTAGCACATGCTGAACGCGCTTAAGCAATTAAACTACCAAGCGGTCCTTGCTATCGAAGCTGCCCGTGGGACAAAGGACCAATTTGAAGCCTACTTGGTAGTTCGGGCCGCTATCATCCTTGGCCAGTTTGAAAAGGCTACCGGGCTGCTTGCAAAATACATCGATACTCTGGAAGGAGAAGAAAGTTTTTTCGTTAAGTTTCTTCGCCAGCAACTGCAGTTTTATTCTGAGGCAAGAAACCAAGATGCATGCATGGCCTTTTTATCCCTACGCCCAGCAATTCCGTTAGACACTTACTTTCAAGCTGAGTTTCATTTTGTATTGGGTTACGTCTTTAACGAACTGGACGAGTATAAACAGGGAACGCGTTACCACCGTCTTGCCTCAGAGCTTTACGCTCAAGCAGGCCTTCAGGCTTGCCAAGCCATTGCACTATTTAACCTTTGTGTAAGCTACGATCACTTGAACGAAAAGTCGCTTCTGGAAGCAACGATACAAACACTTGGCAGACTCGCGGACAGTACTTTAAGCAAACCTGTGCGCTCGGCATATCTGCAACTCAGCGCTTATGGCAAACGTGCAAGAGAGGATTTTGAGGGCACGTATCAGGACGTACGGACACTTCTCGATCTTGAAAAAGAGGCGGGCCGGTACAGAGACTGTGCGGATCTTGCTTGCCTGTGTGCTTACCTGCTTCTTAAGCTGAATAAAAATGATGAATTTGATGCTTTTATCGATCGAAATAAGGCTGAAAATTATTTTAGCCAACTTACACGAGGGACATTAAGCGAATACGAAGTTGTTGCCCATATGGGACTGATTTCCGAAACGGATATCAGACGTTTGCTCACTCGCTGGAAGCGGCTTAGAATTGAAGGCATCCATTTTGTTGGCTTGTTAAGCCTAGTAGCCGACCTTCTGATGAAAAGCAGGCAGTACGAGTTACTGGCTCGCTTTGCTCACCAGGCATCACAGCTTTCTATCCAGTTTCAGCAGGCTTTCTGCATGATGGATTTCAGATATTACGAAGTGTGGGCCATCACACGGATGGGTGATTTGGGTAGGGCTCGCATGCTGCTCAGTTTGTACAAGCAGGATGCCACCGATGATCTGTCGGATATACGTTTATCAAAAGCAAACAGTCTTCAACAGGAAATCGAACAAGCGTCAGAACCGGATGAACTGGGTTCATCTCGGATACTGCTACTGGATATGGAGGCCCACACGCTTGCTATCGGAGCAAGCAAGCGTTGCCTTTTACGCAAACCATTGGTCGAAAAGTTCTTGTTTCTCTTAATTCACAATCGAAGACAATGGCCGATTCCTGCGTTGTTTGAACAACTATATGGCGTTTCGTTTAATCCTTTCCTGCATGAACGAAGACTGGGCTCTTTATTCGACAGGACAAGAGCAATACTGGGAGGCAGCAATTTTATTATTCGTAGAGATTCTCACATCAGCCTTTCCAATGACGTCCAGGCAACTGTGAAGAGCGTTCACTTCGACTTTGAAGTGGAAAAAAGACAGCGCACCATTCTTAATATCTTAGAGCAGTCTACGCTGCCTATGACGATATCGGAACTTGAGACGAAATTTCGTTGTTCAAGACGTACCATTCAGGGTGATCTGAAAAGCCTCGTGCACTCGAAATTAATTCTTTGCCACGGCAACACTCGACTCCGCCGCTATTTTGTCAGCCACTAACTTCTTCAAAAGGTTCCAAAAAAGTTAGGACCTCACTTTGGTAACGTTTTGGGATTACCAAAAGTAAGGCCGACCCTTTTGGTTGTGCAGGGCATTATTCATCTTCACAATTTAATGACAAAGATTGAGCAGATAACGAGTTAAAAAGACAAGATTAATATCGTCAGACTGCTTAGCGGTCCAACCATAAAAAGGACTCTTGCATGCTGCATCATGGATTGCAACCTACTAGTGTCACTTTAATCCTGGAAACGTGTCGGGAGATTACCCAACATGTGATCGGGAGAAACAAACTAGGGGAGAATTGCAATGAAGTACATGTTGGTAATGAGCACACTATTGCTACTGAACCAGGTCGGTTTTGGGGCAGATCCGTTTAGCCAAGGTGATAAGGTTTTGTCACAAGGGAATAGACCAGCTCTGCTTGTAGGCACAAACACCGCAACCGGCGAGCAGAAGGTTTTCAATGCTCGAGGTCTTGATGTTAATGAAGTAAGACGTCTGGCTCGGGCTGGGGAGTCGCCCAAGAGAACTGAGTTTGAACGAAATGCCGTCGATAGCTTTAACAAAGATGCAAACAAATTAGCTGGCTATGTTACTCTCGCACAGGATCGGGAGCGACCGACTTCAGCTTGCTATGGCTTCTATTGGTCTTGGATTCCGGTTAGCTATGTCTACTTTTATAGACCTATCTATTATGTAACTTGGAGCTGGACTTTCACTTACATCGGATACTCCTGGTATTTCTTATACTAACTCATTGAAGGAAAACCGGGGAGGCTTCGTACCAGCCTCCCCTTTCCACATGTGGCAAAAAAATGAAATCCTTTATTAAAGCGATATGCGGATTTTCAACGTGTCTTGCCCTCACAACCCTGGGAAGCCCTACGTTGGCCCAGAAAAGTGGGCTTTCCAGGGAACTTGCCACACGAGTTGAAAAAATAAATGAGCTTCGCAAAATATATAGTCTGAATGCTTTTGATGTTTCAAAAAATATTTCGCGGGTAAAAGTCGCTGTACTGGATAAGGGCTTTGCAGGCATTTATCCGGCACGTGAAGACAAACGTCGGTATCTTCCTGACGATGCAGAAATTGTCACGGATTTTATCGAAGCGCAGAAAAAATCATTCCTCGACCCTGCCGACTTTCATGGTACCGACATGGCACACATTGTATGGGCTATGGCGGGATACTCGGAAGCCGGTCCCAAGTTTCGCCTCTACAATGCAACGACTCCCGAATATTTCAGACTCGCCACTGAAGACCTAATCCAATGGGGAGCAGATATCGTAGTACACAGCCAGAACTGGGAAACCTACGGCAACTTTAATGGTACAGCCTTTGTCGATGAAGCAGTTCGAGAGGTAACCGACCATGGCATCATCTGGCTGAATGCTGCCGGCAACTACGGCAAACATGTTCACAATGGTGTTCTCGATCTTCGTAAAAATCAACACGGCGGGCATTTGGCCTTTTTCCAGAAAAGTAATAATTGGTTTTTGAGATTTAGAAACCTGGCAGACGAGAATGATGTGCGAATTACTCTCAGCTGGGATAGTTTTCATCCGGGCTGGGAACAGAAGGGAACCGAAAACGACATCGATCTATTGCTCTTCTTAGGTGATGGAAAAGGTGGATTCACTGAAAAGGCCATACACAGAAGTAGACTAAAGCAGGTTATTAAAGAAATCGATAATGAGAAGGAAACCATCCATGCCTATGAGCAAATCCACGTTAAGAAACTCAAAGGTTATGAAAACCGTGACTACCTTGTTGCCATCAGTTGCGAAGATGAAGCCACAGCCAAAAAATTACTTGCGCAAAAAATTCGATATCGGGTTACGATTTTATCCACCAAGCAGCCTTTCTGGGACGATAAGAGAAGCAAGCAAGTGAACACTATCGAGTTTTTGGATGCCACCGAAGGAGGTGAAATCCAAACCCCCGGTGACAGTACCGGTCTAACCATAGGAGATGTGACTTCTCAGTCGGCAGAAGGCCCCACGCGCGATGGAAGGATCAAACCAGAAATCCTGATGGCCAAAAACAATATCAAGTTTTCAACCGAAAAGGGGCGATTTGGAACATCTTATGCCAATGCTATTTTTGCGGGCATCGCTACCGTACTAAAGGCAGCTGAGCCCGGTCTTAAGCAACACCACTTACTGCAATTTGCCCAATCGGATCTAAAAAGGTTTTGGGAAGCGGAAGGCTGGAGCGCCATTACCAACGATGCCCCTTCCTGGGCAGAATCCGAGATAATCAAATGGGCCTCAGCCTGGCTTCCTAATAGGGCCTATATCCGAAAGGATGCCCATCGGGTTATGAATATGGCCGTGATTGGCAATTTTTTTGATGCCATCAGTGAGAATGAACAGAACAACCGGGCAAAACAAAATCCGGATAAGTACCAGCATTACCTTCAACTACTGCGCTCCTTTGAGCACAAAGAAGTGAAGGATCCGGATAGAACCAAGACAGAGTTCGGTATTGTAAAGGAAGGATACTATAGGGACAAGAAGGTCCTCAAAACTCGATCCGTACCCGTAACCAAATACGAATGGAGAAACTCTGGCCGTGGCATTGTCGGGGCTAACGGTACTTACAATTTGCTTACCCTTGTTCCGGTTACCCGCTATGCCGATCAGCAGTATTGGGATTACGAAAGAGAATATGTACGAGCCGAATATGGTGACCGTACAGTCACGGTACCTGGCAGGACCCGCACCGAGCTCTCGCCAAAGGTGGAACTAAAATATAGACCCATTTCTTTAGACAGCACCGAGCCGCCTTGGGTAACGTTCGGGGGAACTCCACAGGATTTCATGCGGATAACCCAAATGGATCTTTCCCAAACCGTCATCCAATTGCTGTCCACTCACAACAAGCAAAAACGCTTTTGGTCAACGCCCACCCCAAGCGTTCTCAAAGAGGCAACAAAACAATGAGACTGATTCTTTTTGCTGTATGGCTACTCACCTTTGCCGCAAACGGCGAGGTGGCCGAGCTTACTTCTGTACTAGAAAACGCTGAAGCCAAGCGGCATTTTTACGGAATTTCCGATAGCTACCTGGCTAGTAAAAGTCTTAGCCAGGTTCGGGTCGCGATTCTGGCGAGAGGGTTTGCTGGCGTTGTGCCCAAGCCGGAAGGAGAAACTCTCAAGTACCTGCCTGATTGTGTAGAAACAGTCACTGAATACCCAGGACAGAATTTTAAGGAGCTTGATCCAACCGATGAAACGGGCAGGCGCGTAGCCCAAATTATCTGGGCAATGACGGGTTTGCACGAAGACGGGCCTAAGATCCGACTTTACAATGGCTGTGAGCTTTCTAGCACTCGGTGTGCATACGACCAAATGCTCGAATGGAAGCCGCATATCGTAGTGGCGCTCGAAGTTTTCCCCACTTTTGGCAACTTCAACGACACTGGCCCGCTCAGTCCATACGTAAGGGTTCTTGCAAACGCTGGCGCCATCATCCTGCACAGCGCAGGCGAAACCGGCGGCAAAGTGATCAATAAAAAGATTTCTTTCAAGAAAAATACGGAAATCTCCCATGAGCTAAAAATTCATGCAGATGATACTTTTGCCACTATCACACTGAGCTGGAATGCCTTTAGCCCAGGCAGGATTTTTGCTGGTACCGACCATGATCTCGATTTGGCTCTATGTAGTTCCGATGGGAAACCTCTCTTAGATTCCAATCAAAAACCTATCGTATCAGAATTACGTCAAGTAGTCGGTGAACTCAATAAGGACAATGAGATCAATCTGTCGATGGAGCGCTTAAATGCGAATCTCTTCAAAGGTCGATATTATGTGGTAGTACGTAACCGAAGTGATCATAACGATTCGCTGCCATACCGATTGACCGTTACCTCAAAAAGCCCCCCCATTACAAAAGAGGACGGCAGCAACGTGCCCGCGGCCGAGTTTGTTGAGGCCTCCCACTCCCAGGAAATCGGGGTGCCCGCTGACAGCCGATTTGTCGTCACCGTGGGCTCCGACCATCCGTGGAGCGCAAAAGGACCAACAGCAGACAATCGTAAAAAGCCAGATCTAATTCTGGATGGTGCGAACGCTTTTTTTTCAGATAAAAAGGCAATCGACGGACCCCACGTAGCGACTGCGTTTTTTTCATCCATGGTTATTTTGTTTAAAGCTAGAGAGCTCGACCTTAAAGAGGAGCTCAGCCAAAAATCTGATGAGAAAAACAAACTTGACGCTCAGAAGTTAAAACTTACCACTAGCCAGGTGCAACAGATCATTCGAGCCTGCGAGAAAGAACCGGGAAAGCAACCGCCGGATAAAAAAGTATCAGCGCGCTGGTCCCCGATATCGGACCAAAAGCTAATAGAGATTCTAACCAGCGATCCTTAAAAGGTAAAAGGTGGCTCAAGACTCCCCTGATCTTTCCCAAGCCTTTTCGGTTTCCACTTCTACATGACATTGCGGGCAACTGGTCCGTTCAGGATGGGGAGTACGGATTTCTCGCACTGCCGCGGGACCGTCATGGCACGCGAGGCAGCTTTCACGCCCACGAAGCTGATGAGGCATGGGTGGCGGACTGCCGGGAAGCATGCGTTTGTGAAGTTTGGGTGGAGAAACCGATTTCCAATCAATATCTTTGAACAACTTCTCCTGGTTCATAGGCACGTGACACTGTCTACAGCTCAGAAATTGCGGATGAGGCGTGACCGGAGCATCACCTTCGCCGGACTCATGACAAACAAGGCAATCGCCTAGGTCTGACTGCATGTCCGGATCAATTTCGTGCGCAATTACGGGAGGAGCCCCAAGGAACGCCCGTCGACTATAGTAAGATTTTAGATCTCTGCCAGTGACTGGTGCGGTGGCAGGTTTTTTTTGTGTGGCCAAGGCACGAGCCAGACCGCAAGCCGCCTGATCCAGCCCTAGGGCAGCCGTCACGGCAAAAACTAATGAGAATTTTGATAATGAAAGGAGCATGATCAACCCTCCGATTTATACGCTTTCCACGCGTACAGCACACTTTTTGTAATCCGGCTGTGCCGAAATCGGACAGTACGCATCAAGGGTCAGCTCGTTGATCAAGTAGTCTTCGTCAAAAAATGGGACGAACACCTGACCTTCCGCTGGGCGGCCTTTCTTGTTAACAGATGCCGACAGGGCCAAGGAGCCACGTCTGCTTGTCAACTTCACCCGATTACCGTTCTTGATCCCCAGGCGCTTTGCATCCTGTGGGTGAAGCTCAACATACGATTTAGGAACCGCTCGATGCAAAATAGGAATCCTACGAGTCAGCGATCCAGTGTGCCAGTGTTCGAGGACTCGCCCCGTATTGAGCCAGAACGGAAAAGCCTCGTTCGGCGATTCTGCCGCAGGCTCAAATGGCCTGAGCCAAATACAAGCCCGGTGATTAGTGGTGCCGTAAAAATCAAAACCATCGCCCTGCTTGGCCGCCGGGTCAAATTTTGGATTATACCGCCACTTCGTTTCCTTGCCATTCACATAAGGCCAAATGACCCCAGTAGACTTCTTCAATTCGTCGTAGGAAGCCAAGGCGTGTTTGGAATTCGCATGAAACCGCGTGTACTCGTTCCATATTTGCTCTATATGTGTTTTTTCATCCCATGGAAAAAGCTCCTTGAATCCCATTCGGCGCGCGACTTCGATGATTTGCCATGTGTCGCTCATGGCTTGCCCCGGAGGATCTATCATCTTTTCGAAATGCTGAGTGCGGCGCTCGGAATTACCGAACATTCCCTCGCGCTCGATCCACATGGCAGATGGCAGGATCACGTCCGCAATGTCAGTGGTGGGGGTCGGATAGACATCCGAGACGACAATGAAACGGCCCTCCTTCTTGGCGCCGTCACGATAACGCCGGAGGTTCGGCATCGAAACCATCGGATTGCTAACCTGAATCCACATAAAGCGGATCTCTCCGCGATCCAGCGCTCTGAACATCTCCACCGTATGAAACGTGGGCTTGGCTGGAATTCGCTCGACTGGGACCTTCCAGATTTCAGCCGCTAATTTTCTGGCTCCTTCATCAGTGACCACCCCGTGCGGGAGCCTGTTGGTCAGAGTGCCTACTTCTCGAACAGTTCCACAGGCGCTGGGCTGTCCGGTCAACGAGAATGGACTATTGCCGGGAGTTGAGATCTTTCCAACAAGCAAGTGGATATTGTAGACGAGGTTGTTGACCCAAGTCCCGCGGGTGTGCTGGTTCATACCCATGCACCATAAGCTCATGACCTTGCGCGCGGGATCACCATAAAGCGACGCAAGAAACCGAATCTCTTCGGCAGAAACTCCCGTAAGCTTCTCGGCCTTTTCAGGAGCGTAGTCCTCAAGGAAGCTCTTGTACTCCTCGAAGCTGCTGTCCTCTGGCGAATCCTGAAACTTAAACTTGTCCTCGAGCCCATATCCGATCTGCGTCTTGCCCTTCTTGAACGAGCAATGCTTTTGCAGGAATGTGGAGTTCACTCGGCCGTTTTTTACAATTTCATGACAGATTGCGTTTGCTATGGCCAGGTCTGTTTGCGGTTTAAAGAGAATCGATTTGTCGGAGGCAATACTAGTACGCGTGGTTCGGGTAGAGAGATCGATTATTTTGACGTTAGGATTTTTCGCTCTCTTCTCAAGCAGCCGTGAAAAGAGCACCGGATGCATCTCCGCCATGTTGTTGCCCCAAATAATGAACACATCTGCGTGGTCGATATCCTCGTAGCAGCCCATCGGCTCATCTGCTCCGAAGCTAGTCATAAAACCAGTGACCGCGCTAGCCATACATAGGCGCGCATTGGCCTCAATGTTATTGGTCCCAATCGCGCCTTTCATGAATTTGGAAGCCACGTAGCCGTCAGGAATGGTCCATTGCCCGGAGCCATACATGGCTACCGAGTCCTTGCCATGGGATTGGATCGTCTCCTGCATTTTTCTGGCTATGATATTCAGGGCCTCTTGGATCGGCGTTTTCACGAGCTTGCCATTTTTTCTGACCCAGGCGTAAGTGAGCCGGTCCTTTCCGTAAAGCGCCTGAATAGAATGATAACCTTTCACACAGCAAAGCCCTCGGTTTACGGGTGAGGCTGGATCGCCTTTCACAGCCACCGCGCGCCCCTTAGCAATACCTACCAGAAGACCACAGCCAACGCCGCAGAACCGGCAGGGAGTTTTTTTCCACTTTACCTGGCCAGGCAGCACTTTCAGCGGGGACCAGCCCGCGAAGGAAATCTCTGGAGATAGCCCTGCAGCTGCGGTCACGGCGGAGGCAGCAGCCATTTTCTTGAGAAATTCACGTCGATTCATTTTTTTCATAGATTCACTCCAGAAAGAGACTGACGATATCATTCAAAATATTATTTTCAGTGAACACGCTCATTTTGCCTCCATCGCCTTCTTCAGTAGCTCAATTCCTTTTTTCGAAGCCGTGATCGAACCCACGAGTGAGTCTCTCGCGAGATCGGGATTGTGCCATCCATCGCTATTTTCTGCGGTCCACCATTCCCAGAGGATATGCGCTTCTTCGTGCTGTTCCCGCGCCTGTTTCAGTACTGCTTCGCCAACACCGATTTTCTTGGCCGCATCGTAGGTGTCAATCAGTCTTGCAAGCCAAAGCTCGGCCTTGCGCATCTTGCCCTTGACATAATTCTGTGTCGTTTCGATAGCGTACTTGAGCCGCTCGACTGTCTTCTTCCGGTGGCAGACGGAACAGGACTCCTCAATATGCTGGATGGGTCTTACCACTCCATGGGTCGTAAATGATTTGCCAACGTTGTTTTTTCTTTTCGGCATGTGGCAGTCATGGCACTGCACCCCCGAGCGGTCATGCACACTGCCCCTGTAGGATTCGAATTCGGGATGTTGGAGTTTCACGAGTCTGGCACCTGTCACCTCATGCTTGAAATCGAAGAAGTCCAACTTTTTGTAGTGTTCTAAAAGATCTCTGGGTTGTTTCATCGGGAAATGATTAGTTCGCTGGTCGTTATAGCCAATCTTTTTCTCCTGGCTGAATGAACTGCCGGCGTTGCAGTTATATTCAACATGACACTGACCACACATTTTTCTGGAATCGGTCTTACCCATAATGCCGATCTTCCGGAAGCCCCTAAAATCCACTATGGTCAGGTCGCCTTTTTTATCACCATCTCCCATGCGCTGCTGTGCTATCGCTTGAATGAGCGCATCACGCACAATGCGTGGCTTCGCGGCATGAGGATCATGGCAGTGAATACAACCCATCGGATTGTGAGTGTCCTTGGCGATCGCAATGATATCGGACATCCGGTCCCACTTGGCCGCCGGATCTTTGTCGCCCATGAACTTCCACTTCAAAATGTGATCGGTCGTCTTGCATTGGATACAGGTCGGGTTACCTGCCTTAGCAGTCTCAGGCAGCTCCTTTCCAGTATCGTGGAGCACGTCCCAGACCTTGCCAGTCGTAGAGAAGTCCATCCGATTCTTGAACTGAAATTTCCCGCCCGCGAATCGATCCACGGAAAATTGGTCAATGAGCATGAATGCATGCCCGCGCGGCTCATTATGCTCCTTAATAAAACCGTGAGGCGCGAGAAGCTTGTCCTGTAGTGGGGAACGGCCGGTCGGAACTGCCTTTTCCTTCCTCGCGGCCACTTGATAGTTTACCTCGAAAAAGCTCTTGTACTGATCCTTGTGGCATTCGCCGCATATGGCATGTTCAATTCGGGTCTCCGGCTTCACGCCGCTGTCGGCTAGGTGCTGATCGGTATTTCGATGACAGATGTTGCAGCTAAGCTTGGCGTGTTTCGAGCCTTCCCCGAGCTTCTTTACCTCCTGATGACACTCGTAGCACGTAGCTTTCGACAAAGGCGTGCTGGCTTTCTGTGCTGCGATCGACTCCGACGATTCCCTCAGAAGGCACGCTACCAAAATGCCTACAGCGAAATGGATGTTTCGCCTTCCCATCATGTTTACTTTCGCCATGCTCCCCCCTCAAGTCTCAAGCAGCGGCCGTACGTTGCACTGACGCTGTTTCCATAGTTTCACCTCTGTGCGCGCGTAGCTACATTTTTTCGCTGAAAGAGAAAACCATATTGTTAGGACTCCAATCTATCATGTGCTGCATCAATGGAATGATGATTGAGCCTCAGCATATACCAAACCGCAACTATCGCTATAACAAAACAATTCAGGAATAGAGCAAACACCGACCACTGCGGCTTAATTGCATAAGCGGCTGGGTCATAGACTCCTTCCAGATGCAGAAGTCGCACATAGTGGCGTATAGTCACCATACCCAAGAGAGAAACAAGCAACATTATTCCGGACACCGCAAAACGCCGAGTGAAAAAGAAACGCAGTGCTCCCAGAGACATCGCAATTGACACCATCAAAAACCAGACCGCCGGGGAGCGCATGAAGGACAGCAAGATTTCATCTAGCGTGAACAAGTAGCCTAATCCCACAAGCATGGTTACTATCATCCCATTCAAGAAGAATTGTTTGCCAACATTATATGCCTGGGGATTATTCATCCCAAGCAAACCGACGAAGAAACCTCCGACTGTAATTGCACCCAGGATCATATGCAGCCATCTGAGGATATATGAGCCAACATCGGGGTTGAGCGTAAAACCCGACTGCGTGTGAGTGTATATGAGTTTGACCAGGTCGGGTCTCTCCGCAAGAGAAAAAGTCGAGCTGTAAACATATGAGATATACACGAACCCGACCAGAGCCACTGACAAGTACAGAGCAATCCAGCGGCGTGAGCTGTCTTGAGAGAAGGACGCGGCATAGAGAAAATAATATACGATTATTGCTACAACCACGATCAACAACCAGAACCAGCCGCTGACAATTGCAGCCGCATAAGCCTGTCGCGGATATACCAATTGGAGAAACAAGAGCGGCGCTATGCCTAATGTTATGGTAGCCATCATAGCAATCGGGAAAAGCTTGATAAATTTTTGCGCGGTCGGATCATTCCACCGATTCTTGAACTTCCCGAACAGAATGACAATTACTCCTCCCACAAGGAAGTTCATGGCCGCAAAATGTAGCATCAGTGTCACGAGGTGCAAAACTGTGATCACCCACAATGGAGCTGGCAGAAAGTTGTAATCGGGCAAGTTCATGGCGTCCCTCCTTTAGATAAAGACGTCAGATATTCGATAAGCGCCTTTCTCTCAACCTCGTCACCTGTAAAGGCCGGCATCTCTTCGCCAAGATCGTCTGCTATGTTGAGCATATCGTTATACTCTTGGTCGTTGAGTCCGATGAGCGATGCCGATTTGTCGTTGAAGCCGCCGAATATGTGACAAGGTCCACATCGAATATCATACACTTTGCGGCCAAGGGCAGCACCGGACAGGCTATAGATTTTGCTAAGGTGCCGGTGGTCAACCTTGTTGTAGAGGTACGCCGCCAGTATTCTCACTTCCCCTTCGGTACCTAAGAACTGCGGCATGTTCCCTTTCGCAACGTGCACACCCTTGATCATTCCGGCGATAAATTCCTTGTCAGTTCCGTCAAAAATAGGTCGTAAGGGATGGTAACCGCTCATGGTGTGGCAGCTTCGACAGGAGCGGCGAAACAGGTCAGCACCGTCATCACCGGTACGGAACGCCATATGCGGCAGGTAGCCGTCACGTTGATACAGATCAGCGTGCGCGATATCAATGCCATTGGCGTACATGTAGCCATAAATGACATACGGTTTGCGAACCGACTCGCGGAACCATTCAAACGATCCAAACCAGGCGAGCCCAAGTATCATGACCCCTATTCCGATAACGGTGTGATAGGCGCGCGGCAGAATCAGCCCAAAGAGAATCAAGAATGTGGCAATGCCGCCGCTGTAGACGTACATTGCCCGTATCGACAGGATTGGGGTCGGCATTTTGTCGATGGCTGCCGTCATAATTGTGTCTGGAATGGCACCAACGTACCAGAGGAATGAGAGCATCGTGATGACTAATCCAACAATTCCCCAGACGGCATTATAGCGAACGAGCCTTCTCTTGAAATCTGATGCCTTGTAGCGGGAAGCTACTAAAAGTGCGTATAGACCGGCTAACATAAGACAAATCCCGGTGCGCAGAACCAGCGAAGACCAGAAGGTCGGATTGAAAAAACTGTCCCAGAAGTTGCCCGTTTCGATCCACTTGCCAGGTGTGAGCATAAAAGTAACAATGCCGTTGATGATAAAAAGCGACAGCCAGGCAGCTATGAAATAGATCCATCCTATGGTCAGATGGTTTCTCGCCGAAATTTTCTGCCAACCATAGAAATAGAGTATGGCGGCGCAGAGTTCGATGATAAAGAAGGTCCACTCGATCGCCCATCCCCAGACAAAGTTGTGAATCAACACCTCAGTTCCGGCCGGATTAAGAAGACCTATTACGAACCAGATGCTTACCCCCGTCAAAGCGCCAAACACCACTGTGACTAAGACAAAAAACTTGCTCAATTGCTGGAGGAAGTTGAGGCGTTCGGTATCATTTTTCCTGCGGGCTGCCGTCTCTGCGACTACAAGATACAACCCACCTCCGATGGCAAAATGCGACACAAATACGTGCGTCACAGCAAAGATGGCCATCAGGACTCCATATCCAATGCCCACGTCCCAGAAGGGATAGTTCAATGTTATCTCCATGGCTGCTCCTTTATCTTCTCTTCCTGCGCTCGCCCCAGCTGTGGTTCTGTATACGGCCTTGCGGTTTCTCGCGGCAAATCCTTTTTATCCTGGCACAGCCATTGCACCATTGAAAAATGTTGGTCAAAAAGGTAATCGTCTTTGAGAAGGGCGCAACGTGCGAACACTTTTCGCTATACATTTGAATCTATTATCTACAGGTTTGTTTCTTTTTATTGCGAATATAGCTGGTCCTGTACATGCAGAATACAGAAGCCATGATTCTCATCCACCTCATTTCCTTGCGAGCAGTCTTTCTTCAAAAGCCAATTTGGGTGCGTCCAAAACACTTAATCGTCATGTAGCGGCTGCATTGGAATCCCTGATGAAAGGCGAAAATCATCCTCGAGATGAGCAGGTCAGAAACTGTCAATATGTCATCAACCATGGTCCAGGTTGGTATTGCGATAAAAGGTTAAAGCTTCACAGTGTTTTTTGGGAAATTAGCCACATTATCTACAAATTACCCCCTGAGACGAGGGGCCTTTTTGTCGAGGGATGCCAATCCGAGGCTAAACTTCTTTTGAATAAAGGTTTAAGCGAACACCGATACGACCTCATCGATGATGCCATTCACCGTTGTCCGTCAAGCGAACCAAGTCATATGGCTTTTGTCTTGATGATCCAGAATTTACTTGATCGCAAGCAGCCTCACCTGGCAGCGCTATATGCAAGGGGCCTGATGGCCCAGCCCATTGAGCACAATCCTCAGGAAATACATCTGTGTGCGCGGGCGCTTGCCAGTGCTGGGTATAAAGATGAGGCAATTGAACTGTGGAACAAACTTCCCGCCAAATTGAACATTGCCGGAGAATCTGCTACCAAGCAACGGGCACTTGAGTTGCTTCACGAATTGTTGAGAGCCAAACACGGACCACCCGTAGAAAGCATTCGTACACTTGCAGGGGCCCAAAACAATGAAATATTTAGGCGGGCCATCCGCTTGCTTTCTCCCAAAGAATTGGCAACCGTGTTGGGAGTTGAAGATCTAGAAAAAACTCAAAGCTTTTCTTATTGCCCTTTACCCGTCCTCGTTGATAGCGACGTTAATTATCTCACTGAAGATCTTTTTCACCAGGAATTTAAACCTTCAGCTGAACAATTAATGAAAGCGATTGTGCCAGCATCCCTCATTGCCAAGCTGGGAAAGGCTTTGCAATCCACAGAGCCACATTGGCTTCCAAGTGCCGCGGCAGACGCATTAGCGAAGGTTGGGGTACCAGCAATCCCAACGCTGATCAGAGCCCTTCACACTGAGGAGACCGTCCCTGTCACCTCCTTATTCGCAGCCAGGGCGCTGACGAAAATCGGAACACCCGCAGTGCCGGCTCTGATTCATGTCCTGGAAACGGGTCACCAGAGTGCTAAACGCCAGGCCCACGCTGCTCTTTTCAAAATCGAAGGAGGATCTGCAATCCTCCTATTAACGGCAGCATTGAAGAACCCAAACGTGCGCTGGGAAGCTATCGATGTTCTTCGCGCCACTGGAAAGCGAGCGGCACCTGCTGTGAACGAGTTGATAAATGTTCTGGAGACCGACGATAATGTGACGATCCGAACGGCAGCCGCCAGTGCGCTTGGAAGCATCGAAAAGGGTGCAGTAGCCGCAGTGAATGCATTGGCTAAGATGCTTTTGCGGGAGGAGGATGGTGTAGCTCGACGAACAGCGGCCTTTGCACTTGGCAAAATTCAAACTAGTTCCGCGCTGCTGGCATTAGTCAAAGCACTAGAAGACAGAGATATGTCCGTTCGTTTGGATGTAATAGTCGCGATTGCTGAATTTGGACAGAAGGCCGCCTTGGCTGTGCCGATGCTGACAAAAGTTCTCAATGACGAGAATGTGCGTATTCGCCTAGCAGCCTTAAGCGCCATTG
>JACQOU010000127.1 GCA_016207775.1 Deltaproteobacteria bacterium | reverse complement strand
TTTCCATGCCTGTGGCTATCAGCAAAAACGCTATTCGGCATGGCGAGGGGTTTTCATCTTTAAACATTCACTTCCAGTTACGAGATGTGACGCACCTGAAATCGGCCGGTTACTACAAGAATTTGAAGGAGCTTGAGAATCTAAAGGCAAAAGGCTGGATCCCCGCTGGGACGATTCTTCAAAGTGCAAACACCCTTCTGCCCTATGCGGTCACGAGCGGGACGCCGGTAGAATTGATTAACGAGCAGAGCGGGTTCACCATTCGTGCATTGGTAAGAGCTTTGGAGAATGGCAGAGCCTCCGAATGGGTGCGCGTGTTTAATCCAGCATCCAAAAAAATCATTCTTGCCCGAGTACACGGGCCCAATGAAGTGAGACTCAAGTAGATGTCCGATATTAGAAATATCATGTCGGTCGACGTGGAAGAGTGGTTTCACATTCTCGATGTCGACGGACCCCGGATCCAACAATGGGCTTTTCTTCCCGGTCGTGTGGAAAGCAATTTCTTATACTTGCTGGACCAATTTGATAAGTTTGATGTGAAGGTAACGTGCTTTTTCCTGGGGTGGATAGCAGAACGGTATCCGAAGCTTGTGCAAGAAGCGGTTCGCCGCCAACATGAAATTGCATCTCACGGATATGCTCACGAGCTTATCCAGCACCAAAGCCGCAGCCAATTTGCCTGGGACGTAAAGAAAACAAAAGAAATCCTGGAGCAGATTTCGGGCACAGAAGTGATCGGCTATCGTGCGCCTGGATTTTCAGTGCATTCAAGTACGCGATGGGCGCTTGAAGAACTGGTGGTTGCTGGATATCGCTACGATTCGTCGATATTCCCAACACGCCACGGTCACGGTGGAATGTTGGGTGCTCAGACCAAGCCGCATGAGATCCATACCGCGGCTGGCTCAATATTTGAGTTTCCCATCTCGATAGCTTCGTTCTTTGGGCGGCCTACCTGCTTTTTCGGGGGGGGATACTTAAGACTGTTCCCGTATTTCTTGATTAGGAAGAAAGCAGGTCAAGTGAATGCAGATAACCGGCCGGTTATTTTCTACGTCCATCCCAGAGAAGTGGACCCTGCCCATCCAAGGCTGACGATGAGCGTGCGACGATACTTCAAGAGTTATTTTAATCTCGCCAGTACACGGCGAAAGCTGGAGTGTGTGCTTCGGGAACAAAACGTGGGGCCATTCAGGCGGTGGCTTGAACTTCCCAGTCGAGTGGCTGCAGCATGAACCAACCTTTCATTCGATCCTTTGAGCGGCTTGACACAAAATCTATTCTGGAACTTTTTCAGCTTGTGTT
The DNA here is from genome assembly GCA_016207775.1 of Deltaproteobacteria bacterium. Taxonomy (GTDB): domain Bacteria; phylum Bdellovibrionota; class FAC87; order UBA2466; family UBA2466; genus JACQOU01. Next base: position 6,759 of record JACQOU010000127.1, on the reverse strand, counting down.
TGGCTGTGCATTGGATGAAAGACGGTGGCAGTGGCAATTTGAAAAAAATCCTTTTGCAAAACCAATCATCAAACTTGCTCATGACGGAGACAAGCTGATTGGGCATTACAGCCTTGTCCCTTTGCCCTTTTGGCGCCAAGGCAAGACAGAACTCGCCGCATTTTCCATTCATAGTATGGTTCACCCGCAATATCAGAGACAAGGCATCCTGAAAAAACTCGCGTTTGCTGCTGAAGAGGACCTTGCTAAAAATAAGATTGCTTTCAGCATTACTTTTCTTAACGATAATTCTTTTCCCGTGTACACAAACAACCTGGGCTGGCAAGAGCTCGACAGCCATCTCCCCATTTTTATTACGCTATTGAAACCAGAAGAGGCACTTGCAAAAATTTTACCTCGCGCGCTCGCCACTTTTCTATCGCCAGCAACCAGGATTTTGTTCCGGCAAAAAGCAATCCTCAATACAAACGGTATTTATATTCGAGAAGTGGATCGGTTTGATGAGCGCGTGGACCTGCTATGGAGCCAAGTGAGACAATCGGTAAAGGCTGCAACGGAGCGAAATGCGTCATATTTGAATTGGCGTTTTTGCGACAACCCGTCTTCTTACAAAATCTTTTTTGCTGAGCAGGAGGATCGTTTATTGGGTTTCGTGACGGTGCGAGATGCTCAAAAATATGGACTTAAAATGGGCTATGTGGCTGAGATGCTCTTCGATCCGCAAAGGCCGTTAGTGGGCCAATACCTTGCCGAGAAGGCCTTGCATGAGCTCAAAGAAAACGGCTGTTGTGCGGCTACCGCAATGGCGTCCATGCGCTGGTTACAAAAAGCCTTTGTGTCGGCTGGCATGCGGAAACTTCCGTCGGTAGCAATGCCACATGGAATGCATTTGTGTTTCAAACAAGAACATTCCGAAGGTGGTGTGTTGCTGGATCGTGCCGGCTGGTTTTACACATGGTCGGATCACGACGTGGTTTAACTACGAGGTATTCGATGCGCTATCTCTTAATTCTTCTTGTCCTTTCGGGTTGCGTGACCAAAAGAGAAGTGAAAATGGTCGTGCGGGAGGTAAAAAAAGCGGATATGGGTCGGGGGTCTGAGAACAATCGGGAGCCTGGTTCATTATGGAGCGAGCAATCCCACTGGAATCAAATTTATGCTTCTACTCCTTCCCGAATGATTGGGGACATCGTACTCATTAAGCCAGCTGAAGCGCTTCGTCGCAGGTTGGTTGATTTGGCAAATCCGGGAAGTGTTTCAAAAAGCGAAAAAGCTCAGTCTGCCAAGAAAGAGACAAAGCGAACTGATGAGGGGGAGGAGGAAAAGTTAGCAAAAGAAAGTAAGGTTCGGAATTCTGGCGAGAATGCAGATATTGGGGTGATCGCAGCAACCATTAAGGACCTGGTTGCGCGCGATGTTTATCTTGTGCAGAGTGTGCATACTTACCGGTTGGGTTCGAACGATTATCATGTCGATCTCGTGGGAAATATACGTGATCGGGATATAGCAGCCGACGAAACGGCCATCTCAGATGCATTATTCAATCTGCATGTTGAGAGCACTTCTTTGGCTGAAGATTCTCCAAAAGACAAGGCAGATGCACCAAAATAGGAGCAAACATATGAAAGGGATTATTCTGCTTGTTACCCTCGCGAGTGTTAATGCGTTGGGCGTACGGTTGAAAGATATCGCTAGCGTTCGGGGCGAAAGAGATAACCAGCTGTCAGGTTATGGGATTGTGGTCGGTCTTGCGGGAACTGGCGATAAAAGTCTGGATCTCACGTCAAGCAGCCTTGCCATGGTTTTGAAAGGCATGGGAGTGGATTTCAAGGGACCCAAAATGGAATCCAAAAACGCTGCTTCTGTTGTCGTAACGGCTCTGCTCAAGCCGTTTGTTCGTGCGGGGAACAAACTGGATGTTTCTGTCTCTTCCATTGGAAGCGCCACTTCTCTTGAAGGCGGAGTCTTGCTGGCCACAGCGCTTCGGGGAGTGGATGGCAAGGTCTATGCTATGGCACAAGGACGGCTTATCACTTCTAAAAAAACCGAAAGAGGGCAGGGGTCCCAAGCGACGGTGAATGCGATGGTTCCCTCCGGTGGGCTGGTTGAACGGGAACTGATGTTAAGCCTGTCGAATCAAACACCTCTGCGTTTGTTACTCCATTCACCGGATTTTACTACTTCCGCGCGGGTTGTTCGCAGGATCAATGAGGAATTCGGCGGTAAATACGCAACCGCTCCGGATGCCGGTACGATCGAAGTTCTTTTCCCTTATGGGTTTGAAGGAAATGTCGTCGATTTAATTGCACAGATTGAAAATGTGGAGATAGAGGCGGATACAAAAGCCAAAGTGGTTGTCAATTCACGCACCGGTACGGTTGTCATGGGCGAAAATGTTCGCATTTTGCCCGTTGCAGTTGCCCATGGAAATTTGAAAGTCCAGGTAAAAGACAGAGAGGTGCAATCGATTGCTGGCGCAACTTCCGCTGCCGCCGCAAAGGATTCTAAGGCCGCTGCCACTGTGACTGAAATTCAACCTGTACCCGAAACCCAACCTATGCCAGAAGCTAAAGCAACGACGGCAAAAATGGGGCTTCTCAAGGGAACTACTGTTTCCGAAATTGTTACGACGCTTAATGAGATGGGCGCCTCACCCGAAGATCTGATTGCCATTCTGCAAGGTCTTAAGTCTTCGGGTGCTTTGATCGCTGAGTTGGAGATGCAATGAAGATACCGCCGGTTCATCCAAGCCCAAGTCAACCAGTGCAACGGGATGCTGAGTTAGATAAAGTATCGCGTCAATTCGAAGCGCTCTTTTTGGATCATATGGTATCTGTTATGCGAAAAACCGTCGTAAAAGAAGGTTTCATTCCAGAGAGCAACGCAGAAAGAATTTATCAGGCTATGCTGGACAACGAATACGCTCAGAAAATGGCTGATAGCAATCAGATCGGCCTTTCCGAGCTTCTTTATCAGCATTTATTGCGGACACAAGCTGGCCAGTGATACACTAAAAGTAACTAGGAGCAGAGTAATCAGGAGCAGAATAACCAGGAGCAGACCATGAAGGTCAATTCTACCTACTCTCCGTTGGATACCGCGCGGCAAATTGAGCGGTCTAAGACACCCGGTGCAATTGGACAGAAGGAGCCTGCGGCAGGACGGGGTGCTTCCCACGCGAATGATGGCTCAACGGTTGAAATTTCTGAAAACGCCATCCTGATGAAGCAGGCGGCTGACCTTGCCAAACAAGCCCCGGATATCGACCAGTCTAGAGTGAACAGTCTGAAGGAGCGGATACGTAGTGGCAACTACAAGGTCGATGCTTCAGTGCTCGCGGAAAAAATATTGGAACAGCACTTAGCGAACGATTTCGGCAAGAATAACCTTTAACCTCCGATTCAGGTTCAAACTTATATGGACGCACTCATTGCTCTCTGTGAGGAGTGTATTGCGCTAAATGATGACCTCAAGAACTGTCTACGCACGGAAAGAGATTGCCTTGTGCGTTTCGCGATGGACGAGCTGATTCAAAATAATTTGCTCAAAGAAACCCTTCTAAAGAAACTAGTAGCGAAAAAACAAGCGTTAAAAGATGCCCTCGCACAGAACAGCAATCGACCCAAGGATTTTGAAAACCACTTGGAAAAGTGGTCGTGCAGCTGGAAAGAGCTAAAAGGGTTGTGTGAAGCCAATGCGGGTTTTCTGTCTCACTCGATGCGAAATTTAAACCTAATGGCGGAACATTTGAAATCGGCATTCGGTGAGCAAACCATTTATAGTTCAAAGGGTATTCGAAAGGAACTGCGATCTTGCGGCAGAGTGGTTGAAGCAAGGCTCTAACGGTATGGCAATAACGGACATATTAGAAATGGGTCGGCAAGGCATGATGGCTAATCGGCAAGCCTTGCAAACGACCGCGCAGAATGTCGCTAACGCCAACACCCCTGATTACTCAAGGCAAAAGCCGGTGATGGAAGCCCATGAGCAAAGCGTCCATGGTGGCACGCGCGTGGGTGGCGGGGTTGAGGTGAAAAAAGTCATACGGGTTCATGATCAGTTTATACAGAATCATTTGCTAGAGGAGAGCAAGGCGCTTGGGCAGTTGAAATCACGTTCAGACGGATTAAGGCTTCTCGAAGGGATTATTGGAGAGCAAGGGACAGACTTGGGAAATTTGATGACCAAATTTTTCAACGATGTCCGGGAACTTTCAGTGAATCCAGGCACCGCATCGAGCCGTGCGGTTGTTTCAGAATCCGCCGATGCAGTCGCGTTTGCATTTCGAAGACTGTCTGATTCGCTATCGACCATTCAAAAGGACATTGATACCCAAATTGAGCACACGGTACTGACAACGAATTCAATGGCAAAAGAGCTTGCTGAAATGAACATCGGTATTGTTCGAGCGCAGGCCATGGGACAAAGCCCGAATGAGCTTCTGGATCGTCGGGATGTGTTAGAGAGGCAAATCACGGAAAAATTAGGTTACGAGATACTCCACGACGAGAGGAATCTTGCTACCGTCATAGCCCCCGGCGTGGGCGTACTGGTGCAGGGAGAGCGGGTAAACGAGCTGCGGGTTCGTCGAACACCAGAGGAAGGGCAGAAAGGGCCAGGGGCTCTCGATGTTTTTCTTGGGGATGGAAACTCAGAACATCGGTTAACCAAAAGCATTTCGCAGGGGGAAATTGGCGGGCTTATATCGGTTCGTGATGCCATCATTAATCCAGCGGCAGAACATCTGGATCAGGTTGCTTACCAGTTTGCTCAATCCGTGAACCAGGCGCATCGGCAGGGCATGGGGATGGACGGCACGAGTGGGAGAGATTTATTTACTGAAGCTTTTGAGGCGTCAGGTAGCGCGGGCAGGATTGCCCTCAATCAGGATATTAAAAACAATAATCTTGCTCTAGCCGTTGGTTATGGCGTGGAAGACCCGTCGGACAATCGTGTTGCCCTTGAGATGTCCGATATTCAGAGTAAAGCGCTTCTATCCAACGCACTGACTTCGCCATCGGAAGGAGATGGCCGCTATACGCTGGGAGAATCCATTAACGAAATCATCGGGACAGTTGGAGTCCATACACAAAGAACCAACCAAATGTTTGATCATCAAAAGGCAATTGTAGATCAATTGGATAATTACCGTCAGTCAGTCTCCGGAGTGTCCCTCGAGGAAGAAGCCATTCAGATGATGCAATTTCAAACCGCTTTTAATGCTGCTTCTAAGATGATTCGTGTCGGGGATGAACTGCTTGAAGAAGTTTTAAAATTACGCTGACAGTAATACCGTCAGCGAGATTGCTTCGGCCGTTGGCCTCGCAAAGACAACCAGGTAGCAGGATTGCTTCGGCCTTTGGCCTCGCAAAGACAGCTAGACAAGGGAATCGATTATGCCGAGTCGGGTATCCACTGCTCAAATCTTTAGCCATGGCCGAGCCCACGTGAGCCAAGCGCGATCGAAGGAAATGGTGAGTGCGGAAAAGGCCGGTTCGCTGAAAGAAATTAACCGACCGTCCGAGGACCCCTCCGGTTGGATCATGGCTCAGAACTTAAAAGGCAATGTGGCGGTAGCGGATGCGATTGCTAAAAATGCTTCCTTGGCCTCAAGCACTTTGGCGGCAACGGAAAATATTATCGAACGTTTAAACGAATATGTGCAAAAAGCCCACGAGCTTGCTCTTTCAGTGAGCGGGCTCAACTTTGCCAACGAATCCATAAGAGGTCCCGCCTTGGAGCAAATGAAGGGAATTTACGATCTCACGATGCAGGCGCTCAATACCAAATATGGCGATAGAGTGCTGCTTTCGGGATTTAAGAGTCCGGGAATGGCGTTTGATGAGCAAGGAAATTTCTTGGGAAATAGCACGCCTTTTGAAGTGGAAGTCGCTCCGGGAAAACGGATGGCCGTGAACATCAATGCAGAGCAAGCGATTAGCGGACAGGGTTCGCAGGAGAGCGTGAACGTGCCCGTCCTCTTTCGCCGACTGATCGATGGGCTGCAAAATGCCGACCAGGAGAAAGTCCAAAGTACGCTCGGCGAATTTGCCAAGGCAGTGGACCAGCTCTCCACAGCCAGGGGCCAGATCGGAGCACGCATGAGCGAAATTGAGCGTTCATTAACTGCGCATGGCAGTGAGCGGATTACTACGGTTGGCCATATTTCTAAAATTGAGGATGCGGATGCGATTAAAATTTTTTCGGATTTAGCTAAAGACCAGACTGTGTTGCGCTCGGCTGTGTCCACTACCCAAAAAATCCTATCTGAAACCCCTCCCGATATTTTGTTTAAGTAAATATTGTCGCGTTTCACGCGACAATATTTATCCTGAGGGCCATAGGCCCGAAGGTTCTCGACGTAAATCATTATTACGAGACTTTACCTCGTAGATACCCAGATGGTAGCTTTGCGTCAGGAGAAATCATTGAAAGTAGGCATCGTTCAAATGTCCTGTTCGGTGGGGGATGTGAAGAAAAACATCGCTGCCATCTCCTGCTGGACGGAAAAGGCGAAGCTGCAAGGATGTGATCTCGTTGTTTTTCCGGAAATGTCTGATACCGGGTATGAGATGGCGGCTATTCGGGAAAACGCAGATTCATGGGAGCGTGGACAATTTGCAGCTCTTCAACAAATTGCAGCAAAGAGTAAGCTCTTCTTAGCAAGTGGGATCTCGGAACGGGAAAAGGATCAGATTTTCAACTCACTTGCCGTCCTTGGCCCTGACGGCACTCTGATTGGAAAATATCGCAAAACGC
>JACQOU010000022.1 GCA_016207775.1 Deltaproteobacteria bacterium | reverse complement strand
TGTATGAACCGAATTCCACGTTCTCAAGAAAGGTTTTCAGTTGAGTGAGATTCAGTCTCTGCATTTTGACAGTGGCTTGTTTAATTTTGGGTTCATGACTTTCCGGTTTTTGATCGTCACCCCTACCACCTTCCGTGTCTTTTTCCTCTATCTGGACTAACTTGGCTGAAATGGCTGAGCTCCGAGCCAAATCAACCAGATGATTTTTGAGCGCCCCCTGCGAAGCCAACTGGTTGTTCCGTTCCAAGGTATTAATGTCCGCGCTTTTATCCCGACGATATTTTTGATGCTGCTGGAGCAAGGCTACCATTTGGTAGGCTCGCGATGCCTTTTTTGAGTAGGACCACAGCGACCAATAGGAAAAAAACAAATACAGGAAAATAATTCCGATGACGCCCGCAAAACCACCTATAAGCACCTGGCGCTGCTGCTTGGCGGGCAAGCTTGCAAATCGGTCATAAACCATTCCAACATATTTGTTTTCGTACACGACCGAAAGCATGGGAGCATTTTCTTTTAGCCAGTCTTTTAATTTCCTAATGGGTTCCATTTTTACCTCTATCTTCCGTGCACTTCGCCGCGATAGGAGAATCGCTTCCCGTCTTGTAAAAGATTCACATTTGAAAAAGAAACAACCTTTTTTAATTCTTCTGTCATCCGGTTGATGTCCCCCTCGTAGACAACGCCATCAATAAGTAAAGACCGGTCGTCTATGCTTAAGGAATTAACGTCTACTCGAAGCGTTGGCGGAACAGCCTCACTGATTGACCGTATGAGGCTCAACATTGGAGTCCTGTTTTTTGAAAGCATTTTGAGTTTTTGCTCCAATTCAACGTTTTTTTGATCAATGTACTTTTTCAGGGCTTGAGGATCAGTCACCAAACTCTTGCTCACTTTGCTGGGCACATTTCTAAAAGTATCTGCAAAGACTTTTTTCAATTCTTCTGAGGCGGCCCGATAGTCTTTCTCTGCAAGCGGACGCGTGATCATCACATGCACGAAGAGAATGACAGCAAGTACGCCGAGATATTGGGCGAGCTTAACAACATTGGGGTTTTTGAGGAATTGAGTCACTTCGGTCAGTGACGTGCCTTTGGCTAGATCCTGGCGTCTAAAATTAAATAGCAAGGCGGCATTGCGCGCATAAACCATGGCCCGCCCTAAAGCCTCACCAAATCGAATGGATTTGGGTTGCTGAATTTCTTCCTGAATTTTGATGCTTTTAAAGGGTTCAAACAGGGAAGTGGGCACCCCTAAGCTCTTGGTTATGAATTCTTGAATGCCTTTCGTGTTCGCCGTTCCGCCGCAAATCAGCCCGGATTGGACCTCCTGTTTGTAGAGCGAGCGAAATGTTACCAGTGCGTGCTGCAAATCTGCGAATAGCGGAATGAACGCCTGAACAGCGGCAGACACCATGCCACTCTTTTCAGCCGGCAACTCATCGCTGTCCAAATCCAGACGAAGTTCATTTATCTTTTTTCGTTCCGCCTCTTCGAGAGAAAGATTGCATTCAACCGAAATGGCTTGCGAGACGGATAGCCCTCCCCAGGCAATGCTGCGGAAGAAGACTAAATTGCCCTGATCGAGAATGGCCATATTTGTTTTTAAGTGGCCAATGTCAAGTAGCAGCGTTGGGCCCGTATTTTCCTCAGCGGGTTGAGCATGGGCGGAAAGATAGAGATTGGTGAGTCCCATTCCCTCAAAAGTTAGCCAGTCTGGATCCACTCCAACCGCCTTCAACCATTCCATGTGAGCATGAATATGCTTTTTGGGCGCGATGGCTGCAAAAACCAAACTGCCATCACCTCTTCGCGTGACATAATGTTCGATGATGGCCTCATCCAACTTGAACGGAACATTGTCTTCCAATTCAAATCGGTAGGTCTGCTCCACTTTTTTTCTTTGTTTGATAGGCAACTGGAGAAATCGCAAAGCGGTTTGGGCTGGCGGCAGGCTTGTCACTATCTTGTCCGGATGACTGGGCAACTTTGCCATCAGCAATTCAACTGCACGCTTGTATGCCGCAACCGGATCTGAAATTTCGATGGGAAGTTTTTCTTCGTGGAGATCCAGAACATCAATTCTTCGAAAGCGCGATTCCATTTCCACCGCTTTCACGCTCCAGGAACCAAATTCCATTCCAAGAATTCGCATATTATGTCTCCGACCAATGAAGTATTTTTAGTGCGTTGGGTTCTTGTGCCGCAGTCGCCTTTTTTTCTTCCTCCGTAAGACAAACAGCAGGGATTTGGAGCGGCTTGCAACACTTAGTGGCATCATCCCAGGCTCCCGCACCACTTGCGCTCCATATGCTAAGACATTCCTGGGAGGTGGTTGCTTTTCTCATGCAAAGCTGGTTAATCGGGTGCCAGTGGTACCCTTTTTTTTGATTGCATTGGGCTTGCGATTGAGCCGAAGGATCCATTGCATTGCCTTTTCCTTTTTCTAATGCCACCGCAACCCGAATAATTTTTTGGACCTGGCTCTTGCTCTTGCGAATGGCCCCCATGGATTCAACAATAAAACTCTGTGAATTCACGGTGAATGGGTATTGGTTGGGGTCCGTATAAAAATCCTTAAAACGTGAACGACCCAAGGTATCGGTTACGTATTTAACGAATGTATTGACATCGGTCCATCCACCAATTTTTGCCCTCTCTTCAAGCAGTCTTTTTATGTCGTCGTCGGTAAAATCCGGATAAATCGCCCTGAAAAGATTCGCCGCCGCCGTGTTAATATTTATTTTGCCATCTGCCGAGTAAACCGTCACATACGGTTTAAGCTTGGAGAACAAATGCCCGTCAATCCCGCGAACAAGCCTTAATTCATCCACTGTATAAAACCGGTTTCGTTTCGCTTTGTAAGGAGGAGTCTGCTGCTCATAAAAAGTATCTTTATTCCCTCCCATTAAACGGTCCGAACCCTGATTCACCCAATCCATTATGTCGTAAACCGTTTCTTCGGGTCTCAGATTTCCGAACTCTTCGTTTGGATTCTCTGATTCCCGAATGAACCTCTCAATCAGATTGTACAACAACATCGCCACATGTTGGTGAAGTCCCTGGGGAGGGGAGTTGAAATTAATTCTGTCCAGTTTTTGTCCCTTAGGGACCACAAGATAGTTTAGATTAATCTTTGACGACTCTGTGGTGATCACGTGCGTACTTTGCCCTTCGTCAACACGAGTTTCCTTCAATGTTTTCTCCGCCTCGCTCCTTTCGGCTGATTCCATTTTTTTTACCGATGCGGCCTCCGGGGGAAAAGCAGGCAAGGGAACATTCCACAGCATGTCCAAATAACTCTGGATTAGAGGCACCTTCTTCAGTTCCGGGGCTGCTTTGGCACGAGCATACATTGCTATTCTGAGTAATCCAAATCGCACCCCTGATTTTGCTAAGTAGTACGCCTGCACTACGTTCACCTCGTTATACGCCAGCTTGCGCTCAACCATGGCTGAATATTGAAATTCCAAGATCATAATGGTCATGATCATCATCGCCACCAAAACTGTAAGCAAAGCCATTCCTTTTCTGTTCATATTCAAAACTGCGCCAATAGTGGATCGTTATTGGGAAAAGCGATTTTAAATTCGCTTTCCACTGTAAAGTGTTTTCTGTTGAGCCCCAGCGTTGTAATCTTCACTTTGATTGCGAGCGGGAATCGATCCATAAATTCCCCGCCATCCGAGTTCCAATCATCCAGCCACTTCGCATTTTTGGGATCCCAATACTTAAACTCAATGGATTCAACATTGTCTAAAATTCTGTAAACCTGTCCCCCTTGAAACAGATCCGAATCAATCCACTCACTTTCACGTTTCATGAGAGTGCCTGCACCACCCCGCTCTCCCCGTTGGATAAAATAAGAAATCTCGGTCTGCTCACATTCGCGAACCCCTGTATAGTAAACGCGATGACTGAGGGAGGTGAAGACCATTTCGTTTTTTCTGCCGTCAAAAAGGGTGTGCGGAACCGGCTGATTCTGAATAACTGCCGTCTTATTTTCCTCACCGAGGTCATCTAACAACACATGGAATGCTTGACTCAAATCGAATCGCATAACCGATAAGGCCGCGCGAATGCCGTTATAAAAATCCAAATCACGGAAAGCGATTTGCTTAGTCTCCTGAATTTGCTGAATATGTTTTGTCGTCGCAACAGCGATGATGGTGAAAATGGTCAGTGCCAGCAGCACCTCCAAAAGAGTAAAGCCTCTCATGGGGAGCCCCCCGATCCGGTACCCGAGGGCATGGCCGGCAAAGTCATTTGCTGGTCATAACGGGCAACGTGCGTGGAGGCGCTCACCTTCCGCTGGTTTTTTCCCTGCTTCCACAAAACCTCAACATGAAGTTCCCTTAATGATTTAGACATGTAATCGCTTGCCGTTTGCAGGATAAGTTTTCGGATAGCTTCATCCTGTGAATTTTGTTCCTCCTTGGATTCATCACTTTGTGCAAGTTTAGCGGCGCTTTCGGGCAGCGAGATATCAATTTCAGAGCAATACGACACCCAAGTGAAGTTTTCATTGGGAGGAGGAAACTTGCCCTCCTTCTTTTTATCGCAGCCTTTGTCAAAGCCCTCCGTTTCCAATCGCGTTTCAGTTTCAGTCATAATCGTCTGCAGTAGCCAGGCTGCCACACTGAGCTCTTTCGAATCCTGGGTAGCCCGCACCGAACCTTGCACCATGGTAACAGCGGAAAGGGCCGCCAACACAAAAATCAACATCGCAATAAGGACTTCTATAAAGGTGAAGCCGGTTTTATCTGTCCGAATCATCTGAGCGCCTCGAAGCTTGTGATCTTCTCGGCGTGAATCTCTGCCTTGCCGGCAGTGGGGCGCAGCACCAGCGAATAACCTGCCCCTTTACTGCCTTCTTTGTTCAAATACAGTATCGAAAAATCATTAAACCCGTTTGGGAAAAAATGAATGTAGGCAGTCCCCTCCTTAGTCAACCCACCCCTTTCCTTTAAAACCCCGTCAAAAACGACACCGTCAGGCAGCGCAATGGGCTTGGAAGAATATTTTTTTTCAATTACAAAATTGGACGGTGGAGGCTCTTTGGATTTCCTGCCTGCCTTTGTGACTTCCTGCTCAGAGTCCTGCAGAAGTTTAAATTCTTTCTGACTTTCGACCCACCAACTCTTCTCATCGAAATTAATGGCTAGCCGATGGACGGTGTTGAGCAAGATGGCATCGTTGCGGATTTCACGGATCGTTCCCACAAACCTTCTTGTAGTCGAATTCAGCCGCTGATACGTCACTCTCTCCAGGGCAGGAAGCCCCACTGACATGATGAGGGTGATGATCGCCAAAACGATCAGGATTTCGATAAGCGTGAAACCCTTAGGGTTCGCGCATTTACTCCGACTTGATGTCGTCTTCAGAACCGCCCTCTCCGTCCGGGCCATCAGAAGTGATCGTATGATTTTGATAATCGTCACATTCATAGCGGTATGGGTGCCCCCAGGGGTCTTCTACTAGTTTTTTCTTTCCAAAATATCCGCCCTCAGGGTAGTTCTCGGGAATTTTGCCTACAGACGGCTTGGAAATCAGCGCCTCCAGCCCCTGGGTAGTATGCGGATACATACTGTGTGACAGATAGTAAGCTTGCAGAGCTTGCTGGTAAGAAGCGATTTGAATCTTGGCAGCATCCAGTTTTGCCTTCTTGAACCGGCCCATCAAATTCACCCCGACAAAGCTGAAGAGTAGCCCTACAATGGCTAAAACAATCATTATTTCGATCAGCGTAAAACCTTTCTGCTTTTTCTTTTGTTCGCCGATTTTCACGAAACCCTCCTTAACCTGGTAATCCGGTCAAATTGTTTAGTTGTAACATTGGCAAAAATATGGATAGCGCTACCAATGCAATCATGCCACCCATGAGCAGAATCATAAGTGGCTCAAGCAACCTTGTCATCGATTTGATTGCAGTATCTACCTGCGTGTCGTAAGCATCGGAAACAACATTTAGCATTTCTTCGAGCTCTCCCGTCTTCTCACCTACCGCTATCATGTGTGTAAGAATAGGCGGAAATTCTCCACTCGCCTTTAATGGACCGGCGATGGTGTGCCCCTCAGCAATACTCTCGCGCGATTGGGTAAGCGCCTTCTTGATAATGGCGTTATCTACCACATCTTTCACGATATCTATCGCTTCAAGCAGCTGTATGCCGCTCCCGATCAGTGTGCTCAGCGTGCGGGCAAATCGTGATACGGCAACCATCCTCTTGAGCTTCCCATAAATGGGAATTCGAAGTGAAATTCTGTCCCACCATTCGCGGCCTTTTACCGTACTCGTATACCATTTAAAAAAGAAGAACGACCCGACCAAAACCACAATGATGGTCATCCATTGTTTGGACATAAACTCACTGATGGTGATCATGACCAGCGTAAGAGTGGGCAAAGCCATCTTGGACCCCGCAAACACCTCAGTAATCTTTGGTACGGCAAAAGCGAAAAGAAAAATGGTAATCCCGAGTCCAGCGACCATCATAAAAGCCGGATAAGCCATTGAGCCAAGAACCTTATTCCTTAACTCATACTGCGCCTCTGAAAACGTGGCCAAGCGATTAAGCACCAAATCCAACGTGCCGCTCGCCTCCCCTACTTGGATCATGGCACAAAAGGTGGGGTTAAAAACCTGTGGGAAGATTCGGCAACTGGCAGCCAATGATTTTCCTTCATTGACGCTTTCTTTGATCTGGGACATCACAGATTTTAGTTTTGGATCGTCGGTCTGCTCAATGAGTGCCAATAAGGCTTCATCCAGTGGAATGCGTGCCTTAATCAAAGTAGCAAGTTGGCGGATCATCAGAGTAAGGTTTTTAAGTTTGACCCCGCCACCAATCGAAAGAACCTTTTTTTTCTCTTTTTGAGCCTCTGCTGATCTTTCTCTAATCTCGGTTGGATAAACTCCCTTTTGTTTGAGCTTTGCGCGAGCAGTCTTGATGGAATCGGCTTCAATAACCCCCTTGGAGCTCTTTCCACTCTCTGCTACACCTTTATATTCGTAAAGCGGCATATTAACTAACCCTATCCCAGAAAAAGTTACTCTTGCGTGACGGCAACCAGTTCTACGGCGGTCGTTACTCCTTCAAGAACTCTTTGAATACCATTTTGCCGAAGAGAGATCATTCCTTTGGCTTGCGCTTCTCTCTTGAGTGATGCCGAATCAGCCTTCTGCATGATGAGCGCACGAATTTCATCATCGATAGGCATCAACTCATGCACAACCATGCGTCCTTTGTACCCCGTCCCACCGCACTCATGGCAGCCCTTTGCACGAGCAATTTTTGCGCCTCCAAAGACATTCAGATCAAGTCCCAGGTTTTGCAATTCAACCGGCTGGGGCACATAAAATTCTCTGCACGAAAGACACACCTTTCGAATGAGACGCTGGGCAGCAACAGCCAGTAAAGAGGAAGAAACCAGAAACGGCTCCACTCCCATATCGATCAATCGGGTCATTGCGCCCGGTGCATCGTTGGTATGAACCGTTGCAAACACAAGGTGACCTGTTAACGAGGCTTGAATGGCAATCTCGGCTGTTTCCTTGTCTCGTACTTCTCCCACCATGATCACGTCCGGGTCCTGACGCAAAATCGAACGAAGGCCCGAAGCAAAAGTCAGACCGATTTTTGGATTAACCTGGATTTGCCCAACACCCTTAAGGTCATACTCGATCGGATCTTCGACTGTAATAATGTTGGTATCAATGGAATTAATTCTCGAGATGCAGGCGTACAAAGTGGTTGTCTTTCCACTTCCCGTTGGCCCCGTCACCAAAATAATGCCGTGTTTTTTGTGAATGAGCTGGTTAATGATCTTTATCGTGTCCTGATCGAAGCCGAGGTCGGTCAGATCGAGGCGAACGCTGCTTTTATCGAGGATTCGAAGAACCAGTCGCTCTCCATGCGCAGTGGGTACAACCGATAAACGGATATCGACATCTTTTCCCGCAATTTTAATCTTGATACGACCATCTTGCGGAAGTCGTTTTTCGGCAATATCCAGCTCGCCCATCAGTTTGATACGAGACGACAACCCCGCATGCAGTTGCTTGGGCGGTCGGATGATGTCATACAAAACGCCATCGATACGAAAGCGCACTGCCATGTCTCTTTCATATGGCTCAATATGAATATCCGAAGCTTTGTCTTTTATCGCTCGAAACAGAAGATTATTAACGAATCGAATGATAGGGGCGTCGTTTTCAGATGACTCGAGCAAATCAACGGGCTCTTCCAGATCATACTGAAACTCTTCTTCGGCCTCAGAACTGATCTCTGACATGATATTCTGGTGGCTTCGTTCATACACGCGGTTGATGGCGTCGAGAATAATTCTTCCCTCGCAGAGCACGGGCTTCACTTCTCGCTGGAAAAGCACTCGCAAGTCATCGAGACACTGAAGATTGAAGGGATCTGAAATCGCCACCGAAACTGAAAAATCATCGACCGCGGTGGGAAGCACTTCAAATTGCCTGGCATACGTGATGGGGATGTCTTTGACCCATTCCGCACTGATCTGATTTACGTCGATTTCTTTAATGAAAGGAATGCCCAGCTGAAGACCCAAGGCGATGAGAATCTCGTGAGGGTGGAGAAATTTCTTGTGAATCAATATTTCCCCAAGCTTGCCGCCCTTTTCTTTCTGTATTTGCAGCGCCTCCTTCAGCTGCGCTTCCGTCAAACTCGTCTGGGACAGGAGAATTTCCCCGATCTTAATGTCTCGCCTGAGCGCTTTTTTCAGTATTTCCGAGCTTTTTGCCATAAACGTAGTTACCTATGGAGAAGATGGGTTTTGCGGCGGAATCAGAAAATCGTCATCACCGCCTGATTTCGCCCCCTCTTCACTCTTAGTCGTTCCCTGCGGCTGCGCCGGAAGAAGAGGAGCCTTCTCCTGCGGAGTTGTTTCAGATTTCTCTTTCTTGTCCGGTGACTTTGTCAGCTCCGGGGTATCTTGAGGCTTTTCATCTTCAATAGCCTCTTCATCCCGATTGTTTCGGTAATCATAAGCGGGCTCGCCTTGACCCCTCCTGGCTTGCTCTTCAAGCGATTGCTTGAGCTGATCTACATCGTCTTTTTGAGAATCCTCGCCGCCAACGTACTTGTCGATAAACTTATCCCTCTTCTGAAGCTTTTGCTGAGTAACGTTTGCAGCATCGAGCGTGGTTCCAATGATCTGCGGCCGCAGAAGAATAATAAGATTACTTTTAATCACATCCCAAGACTTACTTTTGAAAAGCCAGCCGAGAATAGGGATATCGCCTAAAATTGGAAACTTGGTTGTGATTTCATCCACCTTGTCATGCATGAGGCCCCCTAGCATGACAAAATTTTGGTCTTTAACGGTCACTGACGTGTTGGTAACTCGAGAAGTGGTTCCGACCGTTTTACCCTGAAGATCTTTGGGAACCACTGCAATATTTTGACTTTCAACAGTCTGCTCCAGGTCAAGACGAATCGTTTTACTGGCTGCATTTACGTGAGGAGTGAGTGTCACCTCAATTCCAACCGGAATCGTTTCAATGCTACCAGGGCTTACTGCCGTTGTTGTGGTTTGGCTCCCTGGAAAGCTTTTGATGGTCGGAATTTTATCTTGAACCTTAAAGGTGGCTTTTTCATTATCAAGAGCAAGAATCTGTGGCGTCGACAAAATGGATGTATTGGAAAGAGTGCTGATGAATTCGACCAGGCCGTAAAGATTACTGATCTGCATCGGAGTTGTGCCGCCTGATCCATTAGGCACTTGCACCGTGAATGTCGGCCCATAAAGAATGGGAACGGACACGCCAGCGGGCGGTACCGGGGAGGTTACAAAGTCGGTGATATCTTTTTGATTGCCCATAAAACCGCCACCAGCAAGGCGATCGGGGCGTGCAGCACCCCAGTTAAGGCTCCACTTATCTCCCTTGCCGATAGAGACTTCCACAATAGCGGTTTCAACAAACACTTGTAGTCTCGGAATATCCAACCGTTTAAGAACCTTCCTAAGCGTTTTGTAGTCAGCTGAGTTAGCAATCACAACCAGCGCATTGGTAGCGGCATCGGAAGTCACCTTTACGCCACCCTCAAGTTCAGCTGACACGGGTCCAGTCGGTCCTGACGGCGTAGTCGGGGTGGTGCCGGGCGCTCCTCCAGCAGGCGTTGTCGGCCTTCTTGTGGAAGGACTCTTTCCCCCGCCCGCGCTTCCTTGAGACAATGCCGCCAGGGTTTGTGCCAAATCCTCAGCCTTTGCATACTCACAATAGTAGACGTGGATCCGTCCCGTATCTGTGACTTTTACATCTAATTTACCAACTAAATGCTTAAGCTGTTCAAACCCGGCCTGATTGGCAAGCACAACCAGACTATTGGTTGCCTCATCCGGGATAATCTTGCTGATGATGCCACCTCCACGCGTACGCTCGAGGGCTGTTTTTCTAAAGCTTCTCGTGCCGCCTTTTTTGTCTTCCCCGTATATTTCAGTCAGCATTTCCGAAATAGTTTTGGCAGCCGAATTCTTGATGCGAAGAACATGTAATGTGGTCTCAAACCCCTTGATATCCAAAGAAACCAGGATTTCCTGGATGCGACCAATGTTGGATCCGGTATCGGTAATAATAATCGAG
>JACQOU010000156.1 GCA_016207775.1 Deltaproteobacteria bacterium | reverse complement strand
GGGTTGAAATGCTGATGCTGATGCTGATGCTGATGCTGATGCTGATGCTGATGCTGATGCTGATGCTGATGCTGATGCTGATGCTGATGCCGCCGCAACTCCCAATCAGCTGGCCTTCTTTTTGCCTTGAGCTTGCACCTTTGAAGCAATTTCAGTGGCAACCTCATCGATCACGTTCTTTTCAACGAGGCGGCCCGCGGCGTACTTATGAAGGACGCTACTCATGAGCGTTTGATATCCTAATCCCTCTTCTTCTGCTTTTCGCCGAATGATATCGACAGTCCCTTGCATCAAACGAATATTGACCCTTGCCTCACGCTTCCTGGAAGCAACACCTTGCTGAGCGGCTTGCACAATTTCCTGCTTAAGTGCATTCGGAGCTTCAATCCATTCCCTGCTATTGAGAGATTTTTCAATTTCCTTTTCTTCTTTGGTCAGTTTAAATCTCTTTTTCATAGTTCTTTACCTCCGTACCGCTTATTAAGTTTGCGCGAATAGTAAGCGGTCCAAAACACAATCACAGTGGGCTCCACTGTAGCGGGTACTGCAACTATGTAACCATCTACGAGGACCACAATGATGATCTGCTCTGGATGGGCACGATTGATCAACGTTCCTTTGAACCCACCAGCCGAAATAGCTTCCTCAATCTGCTCAAACGACAGCCCGCGCTCTTTTTTTAACCATTCGTTCTTTTCAAGTTTCCAAACAAACCGTCGCATTGATTGTATTGTATGCCTATTAGGCACCATTTGTCAATGGGTACCCATTGTGGGGTTGCCGTAGATTCGGATGCATCCCCTGTCACTTTCCGAGCTTAATTACCAAAAAGGGGCTCTAGAGAGCCTCATGCATTTTGGGGGATTTCCGGAGCCTTTTATCAAACAAAGCGAAAAAACCCTCCGGAGATGGCACTTACAAAGATTGGAACGGGTTATTGGAGAGGATTTAAGAGATCTGGAAAGGGTGCGAGAAATATCATTAGTGGCTCGTCTTGCTGAAGCATTGCCAGAACGAGTGGGATCTCCGCTTTCAGTAAAGAACTTGGCCCAATTTCTGGAAGTTGATTTTAAGACCGCAAGTCGCTGGCTTATGGTACTGGAGAATCTCTACCTTGCCTATCGCATTGCTCCATTTGGGGCTCCCAAGCTTAGAGCAGTAAAAAAGGAACAAAAGCTTTATCTCTGGGACTGGAGCCAAGTGTCGTCTCATGGGCCTCGTTTTGAAAACATGGTTGCAAGCCATTTGCTAAAGTACTGCCACTATAACGAGGATACGGAAGGTTTCCGAATGGAGTTGCGCTACCTTCGGGATGTCGATAAGCGCGAAGTGGATTTCGTCGTCCTGAAGGAGGGCAAGCCTATTTTTGCGGTCGAGTGCAAGAGCGGCGAGAAGCAACTCTCACCGCATATTCCGTACTTCTTGGCCCGCACTAAAATTCCCATATTTTTCCAGGTACATCTTGGGCTTACTCGGCGCACTCCCATGGATGGAGTGGAAATGATCCCCTTTGTGGATTTCTGTCGTACAATGAATTTAGTGTGAATGGACACCAATTTGATATCGAAGGACCGCGTTTTTCCAGAAGAGCTGATTTCTGGATTTGGAAAATGAAACAATGAATCGAATCAGGAGCTTTATAGACACTAATGCATTTGATTGCAATGCGTGCTTTGCGGATAATCAATCACGCGTTCTTTAAATCCTTCGGGCAACACGTGCTCCATTCTTTTAAAAGCTAGGGTCACTATCTTCTCATTGGCTGAACGCGTGTACGGCATGAAGAATTGGGTCACATCTCCCTTGCCTTCCCGGTTCACATCCAGCACAAGCGTTGGACGAGAACAAGCGAAATCAAATGCCATAGAGACAATTTTTTCGTTGGGATCCCCAAAGGTCGCAAAGTGAATGTTTTGAGAAATTAGGTTGTAGACGATTCTCCACTGACTGTTTGAGAGGTTTCTGAGTAATTTTAAAGAATAAGAAACTGGATTGATCGATTGCGAGTAGCGCCTTACGGAATCAGCGGCTTGTGCAAATCGTTCCAGCGAACCGTATCCGGCCGGGATAGGGAGCTGCCCTCCAAATCCGATAAATTGACGCAAGAAACGGAGAGACTCCTCGTAAGTATCATTGGTCAGCGTTTTGATCGGCATCGTGCCTCCCCAACGCCCCACTAACCGCCCATCCAAAAATTCAACCGAACCGCAGACACCACTTCTATCGCAAACCATGTAGTGTACAGGTGCGTAGACTCGAGAAATCCGGAGATCTTCAACATGGTCAAAGAGCTCCGACACAGTAGCGTAATTATCCAGCTGGTACTGAATCCACTGCAGCTCATTCAGAGCAGGCCTGTTGTCGGATTGTGGAAAATTGGTTTTTGGAAGTAATAATATTTCTACTACAAGACCCTTTTCATTCATTCCACCATAAGGAAATTCTCTTCCATATTGATTAAACGTCACGCTACCGTAACGAGATACCCAGGAAGCGGGAATGTCTGTTGGTGAGACTGTAAGAGCAGTTTTGGAGACATTACGCTTGTTGACTGCCAACATGCCATGTCCCTGATGCCAATCAAGCCCCTTGCCTACAACGTTTTGGCCCTCAGTAAAAATATTAAAACTCGTGCAGGCAAACCCGCCACCCGC
The DNA here is from genome assembly GCA_016207775.1 of Deltaproteobacteria bacterium. GTDB lineage: Bacteria > Bdellovibrionota > FAC87 > UBA2466 > UBA2466 > JACQOU01. The sequence continues at coordinate 6,020 of JACQOU010000156.1, read as the reverse complement.
AGCGATGAGACTGACCAGCACGCAAAGTTTACGAGTCAGGTACCCTTTCAGCAGACAGAGCCTAGGGTTTAAATTTCGGACAGCCAAGTTCGTACCCATTGGGCACATAATAAACACGGCAATCGGATCTTGTACACCCAACTTCATATCCAGGCCTTGTAAAAAATGTGCCACAGCCCGATTGCCAACAACCAAGCTGATAGCCATTGGGTACATAATAGGGTCGGCATTCCCTAAGGGTACAACCAAGCTGGTAGCCAAACGGAAGATAGTAGGGCTGACATCCGGTTTCCCAGCAACCCAACTGATAACCAGGGGCTACATAATAGGAGCGGCAACCCGATCGGGTGCAACCAAGTTCGTACCCAGCCGGAACGTAATAAGTGCCGCATCCTGATTCCCAGCATCCCACACGATAACCATAGGGCGCGTAGTAAGTGCGACAACCCAATCTCGAGCAACCAAGCTGATATCCAGCAGGAACATATTGCGTACTGCACCCCCCCTCCCAGCAACCCAGTTGGTAGCCCGAAGGAACGTAGTGTGTCCGACAGTACTCAGCTTTGAGAGGATTCAGAAAAAAGAAAAATACAAATAAGAATGAGACTAATAATTTTTGTGGCATCCGGCCCCCTACTGACTAAGCCGTCTACTGCCACAAGAGTTCTTTGTAACGTTACGATGCGGCAATGGCGCGCAAGAAACTAGTTGATCACCCAATCCTGGATATCGATACGGCGGGGAGAAGCCGCTTTGAAAATAGCGGAAAGTGATTGGCTCAGGCTCTCTTTGAATTTTTTGTAGCCTTCAGGCGTATCAAAGTCTTCAACAAAAAAATTCATACCTACTTCAAAGATGGCATCCAAAACTTTCGCCCGATTCAGTTCCATATAATGCTTTGCTTCTTCAGTCGGACAATCCAGCACAATGGTAAACTGCGCGTATGCCATGCGGCTTGAAGTCCGATTGGTGAAAGGAAGAGACAAATTTCTGAGCTCAAAAGGATAGGTAAAAACAGGCGCTACGGAAGAAAGTTTGCGTTTCAGCAAGACGGCTTCTGGCGGTTCTGGCTTCTTTTGTATCCTGATCAGATGGAAGATAACAGTCGCACTGGCACACATTGTCGCTATTGCCAGACAAAAAATGGCTAGCAGACGAAGCTTAGTCAAAAAACTCGTAGCCCAAAAAAAGGCCCACAAGGACTTATGCTGACCTTCAACCATAGTTAAGAAAGCTCAAAGAAACTGGCGTTACAAACGGCCGCGCTTTGGGAATTTTTTCATCAGCTCTTCAGTAATGAGCTCGTTTATCCAATCCCCCAGGGTGCTGGCCCAAACCTGTTTCGCCGCCGTATTGACTGAAGAAGTTAAGAAGTCCTCAAGCCAAGCTGGCAACGACAACTCCACAAGATGAATTGTACCAAATTGCGTACGAGTAATTTTAATTTTTGGCAGTGGCCGTCCCTCTTGATCTTCAGTAAACGACACTTGGGCTACCGCTCGTATCCAATCTATTTCAAAAGGAAAGGTTCCATCCACCTCTGTGCAGAAGGAAAGTTCGGAAAGATATCTGCCCGATACCTGGACCGATACATCGACTAAGCTTGCCGTTACCGCAAGATCGCCCGATTCCCTCACGTCAAAGTCTAGGCCTGTCACCCTCCCAGCTACCTGAGCATTCAAATGGGTGTAACCATCACAAAGGGTGCCTTCCCAACGGTCACTTGTCTTGTACTCCCCGCTGAAATAGTCCTTTTTAATGTCCCGGGCATTCAAGCCACTGAGCCACTCAGGAGTATAAGCGTCAGCAACCCCGCCAACGAAAAAGCCAAGAAATAAAATAAGAAAGCCAATTCTCAGAGAAAATTGCGCCATGCCCCCCCCTTCAACCTGGATTATTATTTTCCTACCCTACGCACTGTTGGGGCATAGCGCAACATGCACGGCGCCACAAATCATTCGTTGGCTGCCAGTCACGTCTTTGCGAGGGCCAACTGTCTTTGCGAGGGCCGAAGGCCCGAAGCAATCTCGACGAGATTGCTTTGTCGCTACGCTCCTCGCAAAGACGTTGTAAGCATATTGCCCTAAATCGGTTCAGCAATTTCACCGACACGGCATTGTAGAACCTTCGCCAGATTTTCCACGTGACGCTCACGCACTCCACCAATCGTCCCATTCAGCCATCGGTTAAGAGTCGTCTTGTGGATGCCTGCCATTTCCGCAACCCACCACCGTTTCAATTCCTGACGAGCCATCAGCTCGTCCACTAAATGGTTATTCAATCGAAATGTATTTTTTGGCATGGTGTACCTCCGACGGCTCATAATGCAATCATGCCAACACAGACACAGTGCTCAGAATAAAATGTCGATTCCAAAAAACGGTGCGGATCATCTGAAAAATGGATTTCGGCGTTGCCCAAGCGCGGTATAATGACAAGTCAAAGGGAGAAAAACATGGCTCAACTTTTCTTGGTTCTTGCACTGATAAGCTCGATAGCAGAAGCCGCAATCACTCAGGGTAATCCTAAAGCCCCAAAAGGCGGTTCGATCACTATTGCGCTACCTGGCTATCCCAAGTCATTGCTTTCTTATACCGCCAACGAACAGATGTCGCAGACCATTTCGAGCCTTGTTTTGGAGAGCTTGTTGGATATGGATGTCAAAACGTACGACTTTATCCCTCTGCTGGCATCTGAATGGAAAATCTCACCAGATAAAAAAATATTTACTTTCAAGCTCAACCCTAACGCTCGGTTCTCTGACGGAACCAAAGTAACCGCAGAGGATATTAAATTCACCTGGGACGCGATTATGAATCCCAAGCATAAAACGGCGCCCTTCCGATCCGTGTTTGCTTCGATTGAATCGTGCCAGGTCTTGGACGAAACGACCGTCCAGTTCCGCGCCAAATACCTGCATTTTAAGAATCTTGAAAAGCTCGCCGGTCTCACTGTACTGCCCCGCCACTTCTTCTCCAAAGGTGATTTTAATAAGAGCTTTAATAGTAAATTATTGGGTTCGGGCCCCTATGTATTGGGGGAAGTCAAACAAGGGGAACGCATTATCCTGACTCGAAATCCCAACTGGTGGGGAGCTGGCCTTCCGCAAAATGTGGGCAAGTATAATTTTGACAAAATTGTCTACAAATCAACGAATGACCCCAACGTTCAGTTTGAAGTTTTTAAGCGGGGGGACTTGGATGTCTATGCGTTTTATTCCGCCAAAATGTGGACTACGCAAACTTCGGGACGCCCATTCGACAAGAATTATATTGCCAAGCTCAGAGCCGAGACGTCTATTCCCTCCGGCATGCAAGGTTTTTTTTGGAACTTACGGCGCCCGCTTTTCAAGGATCGACGAGTCCGGTTGGCATTGAGCCATCTCACGAACCGAGAACGTTGGGTGAAAGATCTTTTTTACAACAACTACCAAATCAGCGCCGGAATTCTGAATCTGAATTCTGAGTATCGCTCACCTCAAATTAAACCCGTGCCTTACGACCCAAAGAAAGCCAGACAGCTTCTCAATGAAGCCGGCTGGACAGAAGTGGGCAAAGATGGAATTTTGGTGAAGGATGGGCTGCGCTTTGAGTTTGAGCTCTTAGAGGATAATCCCATGTCTTCACGTTATCTCACCCTGTACCAAGAGGACCTTAAGAACATGGGTATTAAACTGAATATCCGCGTTGTCGACTGGGCAACCGCCTTGAAACTATCGGATGACCGCCAGTTCGACGCGAAATCCATTAAGTTAACTGGCTCGATCCACCCTTCCGATTTCAGGCAGATTTGGGGCTCTGAGGAAGCGGATATCAAGGGTAGCACCAATTACACCGGTTACAAGAATCCTGATGTGGATACACTCGCACAAAAAATTGATGAAACATTCGATAAAGCCCTGCGTATCCCGCTAGTCCGAAAGTTGGAGGAAATGATTCATCATGATCAACCCATCGCTATGGCATGGGAGCTCGTCGGTTATCGGCTGGCATACTGGAATAAATTTTCATTTCCTGGAAAAGGTTTCTTCCCGTACACTGAGTGGGAACAAGCCATCCATTACTGGTGGTGGGATAAAGAAAAGGAAGAGAAACTCAAGAAAGCAATGGCAGGGGATCTCGCATTCACAAAAAACTAGATGTTATCTTACTTTATAAAAAGACTTTTGGTTGCCATTCCCACGTTGATCGGTATCAGCCTTGTCTGTTTCTTCCTTGTTCAGCTTACACCCGGCGGGCCGGTGGAACAGACGATCGCCCAATGGCGGCTGGCAGGAACAGGAGGCGAAACAGGCGGTGGGCGCTCAGCGCAAATCACCGAAGAACAGCGTCAGGCCCTTATTGAGTACTATGGATTTGATAAGCCCATACACATCCGTTACCTGCGCTGGCTGGGAAAGCTCGTTTGCCTGGATCTTGGCGAATCTTATTATTATGAGGATACGGTATGGGCGCTCATAAAGCGCTGTCTGCCCGTCTCAATTACCTTGGGATTTTTTAGTTTCCTTGCAACCTATCTTGTCTGTATTCCGCTAGGCATCCTCAAAGCCGTTCGACACAACACCCGACTGGATATGGCATCGTCCGCTGTGATTTTCTTTCTTTATTCCATTCCTTCTTTTGCATTAGGAATTGTTCTGATTGTCCTATTCGGCGGGGGCAGCTTTTGGAATGTCTTTCCAATAGAAGGCTTAGTATCGGACAACTTTTCCAGCTTGTCGTTTTGGGGAAAGGTAAAGGACTATATTTATCATATTGTTTTACCTCTCACCTGCTATACCATCGGCTCGTTCGCCTCTCTGACTATGCTGATGAAAAACTCTTTATTGGAACAGCTCAAACAGGATTACATCACCACCGCAAGGGCAAAGGGACTTTCAGAAAAACTCGTTGTGGGGCGCCATGCGCTGCGGAATGCATTTTTACCGATTGCGAATGGTTTGGGACAGTGGATAGGATTATTTTTTGCAGGTAGCCTTTTGATTGAGACAATTTTCGGCCTTCGAGGGATTGGAAGACTCAGCTATGATGCCATTATCAACAGGGATTATCCGGTTGTCCTCGCGGATATCATGCTCGTCAGCGTTCTCAACATTACCGGAAACCTTCTTTCTGATTTTCTCTACGTTCTAATCGATCCGCGTATAGATTATGCTTGATCCGCTTTTACAAAAGCAGCTTACCCGATTCCGGAAGAACCGCCGGGGGTTCTATTCGTTCTTAGTTATCTCTATCTTATTTTTTCTTAGTCTTTTTTCAGAACTTATCTGCAATAACCGGCCTGTTGTCATGAAATTCGAGGGGAACATCTATTTCCCCATTATTAAATTCTATTCAGGCTCTCGTTTTGGCGAGCATGTACAGACAGAAGTGAATTACAAAGAATTTAGGAAGACTGACCGATTCACAAGTGGGTCAAACTGGATGGTCTTTCCCCCGATTCCCTACAGTACGAATGAAGCGCTCACAGACCTCGGTAGTCCCCCTCCGACAGCTCCCAGTTCCCGCAATTGGCTGGGCACGGACGACAGAGGAAGGGACCTGGCAACCCGATTGATTTATGGATTCCGCAATTCCATGTTCTTTGCTTTGGTTTCGTGGTTTTTCATCATCGGCTTGGCATATACATTGGGGGCTGTGCAGGGTTACCTCGGTGGAAGAGTCGATTTGTACGGCCAGCGAATGGTTGAAATCTGGAGCTCGCTGCCCGTCTTATACATTATTATTTTTCTTGTCAGTTTGCTTCCCCCAAGCCTCGTGCTTCTTACCGTCATATGGGTCGCCTTCAGTTGGGTAGGCCTGGCAAGCTACGTTCGTACCGAAGTCCTGCGTGTGCGCAAAATGGATTTTGTGGTTGCAGCCAAAGCTCTGGGCATAGGAGTCCCGCGCATTCTATTTCGTCATATTCTGCCCAATACGCTCACGCCGATTATCACCTTTTCCCCTTTTATTTTCTCTGCAAGCATCTCCCTTCTTTTTTGAGTTAGTTGCTTGCTGTCTTTAACTCCTAATTTTTTAAGC
>JACQOU010000145.1 GCA_016207775.1 Deltaproteobacteria bacterium | reverse complement strand
TCTCATCACTGGCGAAAGCGGAACGGGCAAAGAAATTGCAGCTCGCCAAATCCACCTCAAGAGCCCAAGGAGCGAGCGGCATTTTGTCGCGATTAATTGCAGCGCTATACCAGAGAACCTCTTAGAGAGCGAATTATTCGGACACAAAAAGGGGGCTTTCACGGGCGCTACAAACGATAAGGAAGGACTGTTTCTGATCGCCCACGGGGGCACCCTATTCCTTGATGAAATCGGCGAGATGCCAAAAACCTTGCAGGTCAAGCTCCTGCGTGCCTTGCAGGAAAGAGAAGTGACCCCCGTCGGAGCGACTGCATCGATCCGAGTGGACGTGCGCATTATTGCAGCAACCAACCGAGATATTTTGAGCGCTGTGGAGAAGGGCGAATTTCGCAAAGATTTATATTACCGGATAAATGTGGTCGAACTTAAGATGCCGCCTCTTCGCGAGCATGCTGTCGATATCCCGTCCCTTGCCCAACATTTCGTTCAAAAGTACGCAATCGAACTGGGAAGAGCTGTGAAAGGCATTAATTTTGAAGCTCTAAAAAAACTTACCTTTTATGCTTGGCCAGGCAATGTCAGGGAGTTGGAAAATGTCATTGAGCGGGCAATCATTCTCAACAAAGAGGCCGAATGGATCGCGCTCTCGGATTTACCTTCGGGATTTCAAAACTTAGGCGAGGAAGCTAACAATCCCTACAACCTTGACGATGCCATAAGAACAGTTAGCCGAACCTTTATTGCGAATGCTCTTGAGGCTGCCGGAGGGGATAAGAAGAAGGCTGCTGGGCTACTGGGTATGGGTCTTTCAAGCTTGTACCGCAAGCTCGAAGAGCTAGGGATTTCCAGTTCTCGCGAGCCAGGATCCCAATGAGCCCCTTTAGAATAGCCAAGCCATTTCGAACGATCGGCTGGAGAATCTTTTTATCGTTCTCTGGGCTGCTGGTCTCAGTAACTCTCATTTTATGCTTCGTCGGGGTGAAGTTTGCGCAACGAACTGTCTATGACAATGCTGCTAATGAGCTAAGAATTCTTTCCATCACACTCTCTGGTCAGGTCCGCAGGCATCTTCGTCGGATAGAAAGTGGTCTAAAAACACTTAGCCAACCACAGGGCTTCCTCGTCAGCACGCTTCAGAATGAATCCTATTCACAGAAGCAAATTTCAGAATTTATTAAAAATAAGCTGGGACAATATACAGTCTTCGAGGCCATTTCGGTGTTCGACCGCTCCGGCACTTGTTTGGCTTCAACCGATTCAGACTGGGTGGGCTGGCGCGCCCCTAAGGCATCTTTTTTCCTTCAAGGGCTGAAACATCTCGGCTTTGCAGAAATTTTTTCCACTCCAGACGACGGAATCAAGGTGCAGCTTGCTTTTGCGCCGCTGACGAATGGGCTTGAAATCCTGGGCGTAGTCATTGCACACGTAAAGCTCACGTCGATTTATGATCTCATGGATCAGCAGTTGGGCCTCCGAGGTAACTCGGAGGCATTTTTGCTCGACTCCAAATTGCAGTTTATCACGCCTGGTAAAAGTGCTCCTGACGAGCTACTCAAGAGCCATCTTGCCCAAACGCCACTTGTACAGCACGTAAAAGATGAGTTATGGGTCGATCGTTATAAGAATTACCGAGGAGAAGAAGTACTGGGCACTGTGCTCAAGTTGCCGGGTTATAACTGGTACCTTGTTATTGAAAGAGATTATGACGAAGTTAAGAAACAACTTACAGGCATTATCACCGTGCTCATTTTCGCATCGTCGGGGCTTCTGCTCGCCCTTACGCTGACTAGTTTTTTTCTCACGCGTTCAATCACACGCCCGATCCAGGCGCTGGTGGGTGCCGCGCAGAAGATGGCAGCCGGAGATTTAAACCAAAAACTTCAGATCCCGGCTGGTACGGAGGAAATTGACTTCCTTGCGCTTGAGTTTGATGAGATGCGCAAACGGCTTGCCGCCTATCAAGGAAGGCTCATAGAAAAACTTGAACTGAGCGAACAGAAAAGAACTGAGAGCGAACGCCTTGCCGCTATCGGTACTCTGGCTTCCACGTTAGCCCATGAAATCAGAAATCCGCTTAACGCAATGTCTTTGCTACTTTCCCGACTGGAGCGCTCCAAAAGCGCCGAGCAAGCAAAAGGAACCATGGACGGAATCCGTTCTGAAATCGGTCGGCTCGATCGTCTGATAACCGATATTTTGGACTATGCGAAACCGGTGCATCTTGAAAAGAAAAGAATTGAGATTAATTCGTTTATCAGAAGCCTGCTCGAGCTTTATCACGCGATTTTGGAACAAAAAGGACTTCGATGCCGTTTTCAGCCCGCCAACAGCACTTTATTTGTGCACGCCGATCCGGATCGTATTAGGCAAGCCATGATGAACCTGATCCAAAATTCCATCGATGCAATGGAAAACGGTGGGGAGCTCGAGATTATAGCTTCAAATGCAAAGGGAAACGTTGCCATTTCAATAAAGGATACTGGCAGCGGTATCCCTCAAGATGTTAAGAATCGCCTATTTGATCTTTTTTTCACAACGAAAGAAAAAGGCACTGGTCTTGGATTAAGTACTGTGCGCAAAATCATCGATGCGCATGGTGGAGATATAAGAATTGGAGATAGCAGCACCATAGGGACAACCATCACGCTAGTCCTCCCAATCGATTCTCAAGTTTGAGATTTACTAACTCCCTTTTTCTTAAGTTTGAGAAACACACCAAACTCCGTCAAAAAATAAGCAAATCATTCAAGGATCTTAGCTTTCTATGAGCCACTAAAAGAACGGCACTCTTCATGCATTGATTTTTATCGAAACCCAAACTCTTAAGGAGGAATAATGAAAAAACTGGCATTCGCAATCTTAGTGGCATTCGCACTACCGCTGTTTGCCGAAGAGGCACAGCCCCCGGCAACTGCCCCCAATGCCCCGGCACCCGAGGTCACAGCTCCAGCAGCTAAGGAGCAGGTAAAGCCGCCCAAGAAAGCAAAGAAGAGCAAGAAGACAAAGAAGACAGAAGAACAAAAAGAAGTGCAATAAGGTTCTAAGCTACCGGCCTGTTCCATTTTTGGGCCGGTAGCTTTTTCCTCGTTCAAGTGCCACCCAGCAGCCTTTCAGCCTGCTTCCGCATTTTTGAAAATCTGAAACGCCATTGATGCCAGGGCTTAGTGCCCATTTTTGAACGAACGAGTTCAAAACATAATTTCTTGCAACTTTCGATATCCCGCGCACTCACAAATTCAGGTGCTGGCCCTAACTTAACGTTTGAATCCGGACCACCGTTAAAGTTTGTGTTGTGGTAGTTTCCAAGAGGAATCGAAAGCCCCACCGCCTTGATTCCAAACGCAGTCGCTGCAGTCGCCTCGCAAGTTCCGCCGTCCATAATACGTCTTTGATGCCGACGGGAAAGGCACTTGTTTGCTATCTGGGATAACCATTGGGTTCCATCAGGATCAAAAATGCTTGTTCTATCACCCAAGCGAATGACCGGACCTTTGCCAATCTCAGCTCCCGGAAACGTACGCGAAGTTTCGACACTCACACAAAGCACCGGTCTCCGAGCTTTTTGAAGCCAACCAAGCTCAAAATGACCAATAGCTCCGATAAATCCCACCTCTTCGGCACGGGTTAACAGGGCAACAAAATTATTTCTCAAAAAACGCTTTTTCGAACCCCAAATCTTAAGGGCAAGCTCCAAAACAACGAAAGAGCCCACCAAATCATCAGCCGCCTTGGTGTAAATAATCTGCCCCCCATTCCAAATTTCCGAACGAAACTTGAAAGCGCCGAACAATTCACGAGCGCGTTTACATTTTTCAAAAACTTCCGTGGAAGCCAATTGGACGACCGCACCCTCTAGAGCGTTTCGGGACGGAGTCATCTGGATTTCAGAAAGCCTGCCCGTTCCCACAAACCCGCCGCGAGTCGCAAGCCACACCTGGCTACCCGCTAAACCCCTTGTCGGGGAGCCTCCATGCCATTTCACATGCAACCGCTTTGGATTTTCCCATTGAATCCCATGAAAACCGGGATGATCCATATGCGCCATAAACAGGCGCAATGGCTCGGAAGATCGCTTGCTCAGGCGCAATCGGTACGCCTTTAAAGACTCTGCCCCAATAACAAGGTTGCCTACCGGATCAGAAAAAAAAGGAACACAGTGCCGATCGAGCTCGCTCATGATGACTGATGCCACCAAACTCTCACGATACGGCACTGTGGGCTGAGACAGGATCTTTTGTAAAAGATGCTTATTCATTTGGTAATGTACGTTACTGGAAATTGCACCCCACTGGCAATGATTGCAACCCAGCTCTGTTAACACTAACATCACTGGATGCAGCGCACAGCAAGCTCATTACTCACCATGAGCCTTACCCTGGTGATTGCTCTTTATGTTATCCACTTTGTTCTTTTTGGTTTTTACATAGGCCCCTATGATTATGACCATTTGTCATCCTATTATGAGCTGGCCTGGAGATATTGGGCCAGCTCCCATCATTTACCTCATTTCAATCCTTATTTTTGCGGAGGGCGAAGTTTAGGAGCCGATCCGCAGATACCTATTTTTCATCCCTTGGTCATCCTAGTACCCGTTATGGGAGCGACGAGTTTAATAAAACTGGAGATGCTTGGCCAGTTGGCCTTGGGAACCTGGGGCCTTTTCAAGCTCCTTAAGAATATGGGCTGCCCCCGTGAAAATGTTTTGTGGGGTATGTTGCTCTTTATATCAGGCGGTGGGATCGTCTGCCGTTTTATGGTCGGTCATGTAACGCTGGGCTTTTTCTTTTTGTTCCCGTTGTTTGTGTACCTGTCCTATGAATTAGCGAAATGTTCAGGAAAAAGGCAGCACAAACTTGCTTGCTTGACCCTTCTTTTGTTCACTTATGCGGGGCTATATAAGCCTAATTTTCTCATCTACGGAGTCCCTTTGCTTGCCGTAGAACATTTTTCAAGAGCTTGGCTGACTAAAAATATCCGCGTCGCGGGATGGTTCATTGCAGGAATTCTCTGCTGTATTCTCGTCAATGCCAGTGCCTATCTCCCAGCCTGGCACTATTTCACACACTTTCCCAGAACCTACGATGCTGGCATTAAACACTCCCCTTGGGTTGCCTTTGTCGCAAATCTTCTCTTTCCGCTCAAAGCGGTTCCCGAGCCGTTATACGGCAACGTATTTATGCAACGGCACGAGTACAGTATTTTCTTGGGACCTGTCGGTCTTTTTTTTGCAGCCCTTGCCATAAAGAGAAACTTCCATTGGCATCAGGCGATTCCATTTATTCTGATGGCGCTTTTTTCGTTTGGGCTGGGCCTGGGCGCAACAGAGGAGGGCCTCTCGATTTTCACTCCATTTAGCTGGCTGTATTCCTGGTGGCCTGGATTTCATTCTATTCGTGTACCCGTGCGATTTTGGTTTGCAGCGTATTTTGTACTGGTGCTCTTTTCGGCAAAAGGTTTTTCCCCTCCCGCTTCACGGGTGCACTGGGTGCTACTGCTGGGACTCGGCATTTTGCCGTTGCTTGCAAATGTTTCCATTAACCTTTTTAAAACGACCCTTTTGGCCGCACAAAAACAAAGTTCCATTCCTCGGCTGTACCCACACGAATTACTGTGGGCGGAAGGACACCCTGATAATATGTACTCATACATAAGAAAGGGGCAAGGCGTGCTGGCATGCCAGGACAATCTGGAATCCCATCGAAGTTCTAAAGTGGAACAAGGCCCTTTCCTTAGGACAAACATCATCGGGCCTGCTCACGTCGATGCCCGATTGCTCGACTGGAATGAGATTGCTGTCAGTGCTACGAATGCTCAACATTCCACTATTCGGTTTAATTTTAACCACTCCCCTCAATGGATTTTCCGCGGCCAAGGGGCAACGATCAGCTCTGTGCTCGGTGAGCCCCTTACTTTAACGGCGAGCAATAAGATGATCGAGGGGCATCTTGTTTATGAACAGCCGTATTTGAAAGAGGGTGTTGCCATCACCATGTGTTCAATCCTCGCAATAGGCGTCGGGTTGCTTGGTTGGGGTTATACAATGAGGAGAAGGGTGTGATGAGCCTGAAGAAAATTGGACTTACTGGCGGAGTAGGAGCTGGAAAATCGACTGTTGCAGAGCTATTGAGGAAAGAAGGCGTCGTCGTTATTGATTTAGACGCCATCGGTCAGCAGTTGCTCGACAAGAACCGGACCGTGAGAGCCAGCATTCGAAACCTTTTCGGTGAGGCTGCTTTTCATGGTGACCAAATCAATCGTAAAGCTATCCGAGAAATTATTTTCACGGATGTAACGAAAAGGCAAAAGCTCGAAGCACTGTTACACCCTTTGATTCTTGATCGGTTCAACAAGCTATCTGCAAAAGCCCAATCCGAGCGCCATTCTGTGATCGTATGTGAGGCGGCGCTACTGATAGAGAGTGGTTACCATAAGCAGCTAGACGGACTGATTGTCGTCACCGCCTCAGAAACGACTCGTTTGCGTCGACTAATGGAAAGAGACCATATTTCCGAATCCCTTGCGCAGCAAATGATTCGCTCTCAACTTCCACAAAGTGAGAAGACGAAACACGCCACTGAAATCATAGACAATGATGGGGATAAAACCATGTTGCACCATCGAGTGACTGAAGTCCTAGCACGTTTGAAGACTGCCATTTCAAGCTCCTTGTTTTGTTGAGTAATTTACTGACAATCATTCCAGATCCCAAGAACAGGTGCCATTAGAGCCTTTAGAGCCACACAATATATTCCGAAAAGAAGCCAGGAGACCGCCAATGAATCAGAAGTTGCTTGTGCTCGATGATGAAAAGGATGTGCTGGATTCCTACCGACTTGTTTTTTCACCCCCAAAGGGAGCGCCCACCATCCTGTCGTCCAGACGGCTCACCGAGGCAAATCATTCAGTTGCAGAACAGACATTTGAGATAACGTACGTTTCAACAGGCGAAGCAGCGCTTGGAACCATAGCAGACGCACTGAATAATGGCTCATCATTCGTGGGCGGCTTTTTTGATGTCAAGCTGGGAGCAGGCATTGATGGCATTGAAACCATTCGGCAAGCGAAAATTATGGATCCATCAATGTACTGTGTCATCGTCACGGCCTTTCAAGATCGCAGCATTAATGAAATTAGAAAGATACTGGGTGATGACTTCACCGATCATTGGGATTACCTCAGCAAACCCTTTTCATCAGCAGAGATCTTCCAAAAAGCATTTCACATTGTCGCCTCCTGGAACCGTAAAACTATCGAAAACCAACGAATGAAAGATCTGGAAACGCGTCAACAACAAGCCGCCATTATTAGAGACCTCTTAGACGACCTGGTTGCCGGCATTCAAGGTAATGCGAAGCAGGCTCTTGGCAACACCCCTGATCCGGCACTCAAGAAGATTTTGGACGACATTCTTCTCTCAGCAACAAACGCTGACCGAATCCTCCGAGATGTGCTCACCCGCATTGCTCCGGAATCGCAAACCAAATCGAAGGCTGCTTAAGAAAACGTATTTACTCCAAAAACTGGTTACGCGCCCTCCCTTTTCAACTAGACTCACTAGAGAAAAAATTTACACACAGCAGGAGAACCCCCATGAAAACTTATTCAATGAAGACGGATCCCCTCACAGATGAGGATTATTTTGAGATTTACCTTCGCGGAGAACAGGTGCTTTGCAATCCTTTCCTCAATAAAGGCTCTGCATTCACCCAGGAAGAAAGACAGAGTCTGGGTTTAGTCGGTTTTCTTCGCTCTAACATCTCAGATATTGATGTACAACGGGAACGCAGCTACGAGATGTACAGTCGTAAGCAGGACGATATTGAGAAGTATATTTTTCTGCAATCGTTGCTCAACCGTAATGAAACCCTCTTTTACAGCCTCCTTTGCGAAAACCTGACCGAAATGTTGCCCATCGTATACACGCCTACTGTTGGGAAGGCATGCCTGATGCTCAGCCACATTACGCGCGATTATCGTGGGGTGTACATCAGCCCTGAAAATATCGGTTGGATCGACCAGATCTTCCGTGAGGTTGTTCCTCAGGACGTCAAGCTTATCGTCGTGACAGATGGGGAAAGAATTTTGGGATTGGGTGATCTCGGTTCTGACGGCATGGGAATTCCTGTGGGTAAAATTAATTTGTATGTAGCAGCGGGCGGCTTGCACCCCGGTTGCTGTTTGCCCATCAGTCTAGACGCCGGTACTAACAACGAACGGCTTTTGCAGGACCCGCTCTATCTCGGATACAAGAGCCGACGTCTTGAGGGCAAACAGTACGCTGATTTTGTCGAAAAATTTGTTCTGGGGGTAAAACGCAATTTCCCCAATGCCCTTCTTCAGTGGGAAGATTTTGCCAAACATAAAGCTTTCGACTTGCTCGATCGCTATTATGAAAGAATTCTTTCGTTCAATGATGATATCCAGGGCACCGGAGCGGTTGCGCTATCCGCATTGATGACAGCAATGAGGATTAAAAAGCAACACTTTAAGGATCAGCGTTTTGTTATTACTGGTATGGGTCAAGCAGGTTCCGGAATCGCCAGAAACATTTATACTTTACTGCGCGAAGAAGGCTTATCAGAGGAAGAAGCACGTGGGCGCATTTTTGCCTTTGATGTACCGGGCTTGCTGTTGGAGGATTCTCCAGGGCTTGTGGGTTCGCAAAAGCACTTTGCTCAAAGGCGAACGGCAATATCGGATTGGAAGTTGGATTCGCCTGGAAAGATCAGCCTCTTGGATGTGGTACGCAATTCAAAGGCATCTGTGCTGATTGGCGTGACTGCAACTCCCGGGCTGTTTAATGCCGAAATTCTTGGTCAGATGGTTAAGAATGA
>JACQOU010000144.1 GCA_016207775.1 Deltaproteobacteria bacterium | reverse complement strand
TGTCTCAGGGGTGTAACAAAACCGGCACGCCAGGTGGCATCCAGAAAAAACAACCATTCCCGATCGGTCGTTTCCGTAGATCAACTTCTCTTCGCCAGCATGAAGACCACTATTATAAATTCGGGTCGGTTTCATAAAAAATCCTCTGCTCTCCGGATAAAAACAACGTATTCAATTCATCCCAAAGGTCGGTCAATACGGCATCTCCGTTCGATAATATATAAATCCGGGTACAAATCCGCGGGAAGACTTCCCTCGACTCCTCTGTACGCAAGGGGCAGTGTTGGCCATTTGCCTGTTTCATCTCACTCAACCTCCGTATGAAGTGTGTCGCTTTGGGTTTGGGTTGTGTAATAAGAGTCCAAGTATTCTCTGTGGCTAATCGTTCCCAGGGCGGAATCAAAAGGCTTGGAGAAGTTTTCGCACTCGCGCCCTTCTGCACCTTCAACACGCAATTCAATTTCACCCTCAGGACTGATCAAGAATTTGAGTTTTTTTACCATTGGGTCACCACCATTTCGATACTCCCATCTTGTTGTTCATGGCTTTCGACTTCATAGCCCTGCTGTTTGGCAATTTCCGAAATAGCCACTTGGGCGTATTGCTTCTTCAAAGTACGGGCAAAGGTTTCGCGCTCAATTCCGGATGCCTTTGGCAGGACATCCCAATCGCCTACGAGTTCATAGGTTCCGTCGCTTAAGCGCCTAAAGCCGATGTCGTAATGAGTGTCGGTTAGAATTTTGAAATCAGCTGTTTCAGTGTCGCCCATAAAACCGCGGACTTTTACGGAGTCCGCTTCTTCCACAACGGTATGCCCCATGGCTTTCAATGCCTTGATGAGGGTGTCCTTATTGCGCAATAGGGTTTTGACTTGAGTAAAGTGTGACATTCATAGCCTCCTTTGTTTGAGTGCGAATGGATGTCCCAGGTTGATTCGATTGTCCAGCTGCTCGGGTACACTGACTGTAGGTGCGACCCATATCTCGAAGCCATCTGGCATCAAAAGCTTTGCATTACTGCGAAATTCTTCAATGACAGTGCTCGTATGTTTTTGCTCTAACCGAACGACAACGGTTCGATCGCACCCCTGTTGATCTGATAGATGTAATGGGAAAGGGGTTTGCCCCTCAACGGTGCTTCTGGCGAAAAACCTCCCACGTTGGATCCGAGTGGGCCCAAAGTAGATGCTGGCGAGTTGTTCGATAGCCTCCAGTCGATCCTTGTTCTCCCATAACTGTTGGTGTTTTTCAAAGAGACGCTCACATTTGTCGACATCCAGGTTTTCTGTTCTAAATCCAAGTAATGTTAGAAACTCACGTTGTTTGGGTTCGGGCCAATAGAGGGGCTGTAAAGAGTGAGCGAAGCACTCCCCAAGACACAACATCTCTGTAAAAGCGTTATCGAGCGCCGTGGCTATGGGATGCGCCAGTTCAGAGCCTATGCCAAGGTCTGATTTGAAATAATCAGGATAATAAGTGGAAGGGGAAAGTCTAGGTCTCATTGCTAACCTTCTTTCGGAAGGAAACAACATTGGTGACTTCCTCGAGGCGCATTTGAATCGTTGGAGAAACGCGGACATCAAAACTTTCACCAGCCTGTCTGGAGAGTAACTCTACGTACGTCGATTTTTCGCCGTGAGCAATCAATCCTTCGATGGACATGATTTCCGATGGGAGTAAAGCAGTGCCGTCTCTTGTACCATCCGTTAAGGCCAGCAGCAATTGTTCCCATAAAAGCTTTTTCGAGAAGGTTTCGCCGTCAGTGAGCATTCCGAAAGGGGGAGGAAGCAATAGCTTGCTAAGGATTTCGGTCGAACGGGACTGCAGCCATTCTTGGGTGAAGATCGTGGCCCGTTGCTGATTTAAGCAAACAGCCATCCGAAGATCGATGTCCAATGGAATTTTGCGAAACGGCTTCACCTTGTATCGATAGGTCATGGGCAGCAAACGACCCAGCGTTTTAACGGCCAGGTCAATGGTATCGTAGTCGAGCGTGCTGTTTCGCCCTTCGGGAGAGTCGACAAGGATGTAGGCAATGACTTCCCGTTGCTCTTCGTTAATGTCCAGCTCAACCCGGCGGGCTACGCTAAGAGTACTGAGTAGCGTTGATTGCAGAGTTTCTTTTCGAAGTTCAGCATCACGTGGCGAGCAGGAGAGTGAGCGCTGTATAGAGTAAAAGCGTTTCAAAAAGTCTTGCTTGGATTCACGTGGATTATAGCCACCCACCCCAACAATAGGCGTGACATGTTCTACACAAGCCGCATGTTCGCCCGAAACATACTTAAATTGATCGTTCAACCAATTGACAGAAGGACTCCGTACGAGTTTGGGTGCCACTATCGCAACGCCACCGCTGAAATTCTGCATTAGCTCGTGGCCTAACGGAAAAATAAGACTGTGGTTGGAACCATTGTAAAAGTAGGAGTACTTGAAGCGTTCGGTGTCCACGTGCCGTAACTTCAGTAAGTCGGATTCCAAGCGCGTGATCTTAACCAGGCGATCGTCGGGGAGGTGGAGCAGCAGCTCATTGGGAACCTCAATCACACGCGGATCCAAAGGCAACTCTTCCCATGGCTCTCCTGATAAGTTTCCTAGCTCAACTTGTTCGCTGACCTCGCACAGTTCACCCGCCACCAGATTGGGATGGAAAAATCCGGCGGGGACAGCCGATTCAAAGGTTAGTTTCAAACGGTACTCAGCCGCATGATCCGAAAAGACTGCACAATCTTTGAGCCGTATCTGTATGCTCCCATCCTGGGTGAAATGTTCTGTGGTATCGTTTGTAACGAGTGCGGTTGGTGCCCAATGCCGAATTTGTTTGGATGCCAGTTGCTGCACTTCCAGTTCAACTGGCCTGAGCTTTGAACCCTTCCCCTGAGAGACGAAATACAGCGTGACCTCTGCACAAGCGCCTCGGTAGACAAAATTGCAGTGAATAGAATTACCGACCACTTGCGTGGAAAATGCGCTCACGGGCTGAAGGGCCAGCTCATTCCTAGGTGTCATCATGACAAATTCTTTTTCCGACTGAAATCGAAAAGAGTGTTGCCGACCGATCGTTTGGATGGCAGCCAATTTGGGGGCAGTTTCCAGGGTGAACCAACCCCAAGGCAAGCTTGCTTTTTTTGGCGAAAACGAAAACAAAGCAGGTACACTGTCCATAATTCTTTCAGTATAACCCCGCTGCCGTTTCTCAATTTCAGCCAGGCTGCAACTGACCGCTTCAGCAAATACTTTCATTGGGTCGAACGCGGATAGCTCCCGCCAACGCGGAATAGCCTTTTCAAGATTTTTTTCTAAAATCGCCTGATATTTAAATGGTAGTTCCATAGTTCGCCTTAAGGTTGTAGAACCATCTTTATTCCATCCATTTTTTGTGTTTCAACGACCCGGTATGAAATGTCCACTGCGACTCTGCTCTTGTCTGAGCTGTCAGGTGCCGCATCGACATTGAGCACCTCCACTCGGGGTTCACAAACTTCAATTGCCTGATGAATTCTGTGGGTGATTTCATTTCGCATGCTCGATACCATGGGGCGAAACAAAAGGTCTCGGATCTCACTGCCGAGGGAGGGGCACAGTGTGCGCTCCCCACGTTGAGTGAGAATGCAACAGCGAAGTGCGTATTTAATCTGCTCCTCCAAAGAACAACGCAGAAGCTTCGCCTGTCCATCGACCGATGGGAAAGCGAATCGGTGATAAGGTAATGCACTCCTATTTTCCATTTTGTTCCTGCTCCGCGTTTGAAATAAGCGTTACATCCAACCGCACACAGGTCGGATCCCCTTGGTTATTAAACCGCGTTGCATCCGCTACGTATTTCGCGACATAACCGAGATAGGTAAAACTCCCCATTGAAAATTCCACAAGGGGTACAGACTTTGTTGACTCCTTTATCGTATTGAGGCTCTTGAGAAATGAAGTCACTTTCTTGAGATCGCATTGGGAGTCGGCGTCTTTATCAAAGACAAGTTGAAACGTGAGTGTTCCAGCTCCACCGCTTTTGAAAGAAACTAATGGTGCGCTCTGGCCGAGACAGGGCTGCACTTCAAACTCAAATCCTTTCGATAACCGAAATTCCGATGGGTTGATGGAAAAGACCAGAGAGTTGCCGGTTTCTTTATTTGTTAATTTACCTTTGGCTGATTCCATGGCTTGAATCCTTTACTTGCTCATGAAGAGGCCTTCATGGGCGAAGCTTACGTAATCGATTGTGAGGTCCTGGTCGTCCGTTGTTAAAAAGGGCCCGATCCAACGACACGGCCATGCATTAATCAATTTCCATTCGGATAATTTCTTTCGTTCGCCGTCGAGCAAGCTGATGACAATGGTTTCCTTTTTGAGTACCTGGCTGGAATCACAAACTTTCATGTACCAACTAAAGATGTTGCTTTTGCCACCATTGGGTCCTTCGGCTCCTACGGTCCCCTTTCCGAATGTAATCTTTCCAACCCGTTGTGGACCCCGGGCTGTCTTCGGGGCATTCATGCGGCCTCCATCTAAATAAGTCTGGACATCCACTTCCGATTCAATCCCTTCGCAGCTTTTGAAAGTCATTTTTCGATATCCGGAGATCACAACCTCAAATTGGTAGGCCGTTCCCTCTTTATCAGCGGCCATTTGGTTTGTATTCAGTTGACTCGCCATATTTCGTAATCCCATGGCTAACCCTCCAGTCCTAGTGACAGCCGAATTTGGTCCATTGCATAGGGCAGATTAAATCCGACATCTACCTGTACAATGTCCTGTCCGTGTTTGCGCACAATATCTACCTCGGCCACAAAGGCGTCCTTGGCGTCTGGATCGAAAAGACGCCGGACCGATTCAAAAAAAGAGTGTAACGACGCCTGAATGAATTGCGGTAGATCGCTTGTGATCGGCTCTAACACAAAAGGTTCGCAAATCTGTTGAATAGACTCCCGCAACGCAACCAGCGTTCTGCGCACTGAAATAAAACGTCCGTCGAAATCCAGTTTATCTGCCAGGGTATTTCCGCCCCAAATGCGAACTTCCCCGGTTGGAAAGCGGTGCAGGACGTTCAGACGCATGTCCATGAGCTCGTGCAGCCGGACCGGAGTGTGTTCAAGCAGTGGCACAAAGCCACCGCTCAAAGGCCGATTGGCCGGTAGTTCGTGGATGCTGTGCTCCTTATCATTGACTTGATAAGCAGCCGCTACGATGGGAGTGGGTGGATAGGCCCTTCCATTTTTCCAAACCCATGGGAAATAAGCTGCTGCATCGGAGCATTCCAGGTTTTTCAGCCAGTGCTCGATGGCTTGCCGCTCTGCCGTTTTCGGAAAGTCAACCAGGATAAAATAATGTTTAAGTTCTCGAGCCAGCCCAAAGAGTTCCTCATAAAATCTGCGGTGCTGACTATTAGACAGAAGCTCGGCTGCCTGAGGAACGACGATTAAATCAGCGTGCTCGACAAAGCGCTTGATGGCGTAGATGCCTGTCTGGCTGCCGAGCGCACGATCCACTCCCAGCATGTCTGCCATCAGCTTGCTCGGTTTTCCGGTAAAAGGAAGTGCAACCACGAGGGCCCTAGAACCTTCAGCCTGGAAAAAGCAACCCACCATTTCCCAGGCGCGACGGTTGAAAGGATCGGTGTGTTGCAATAGATGCATTTCCGCATCCTGTGCCGTATGTAATTCAAACGCTTGGGGTGAGTTGAGCCCTTTGAGGTAGAGCAGAAACAGTGGAACGGCTGTCCGGCCATGCCGCAACCCCACACGGGAGTTGCGGGAGAAAGTTCCGCTGTAATCTACTGTAAGGTTGTAGAGTCCATGTGGTTGCATCTTCCTTCCCTTGATTTATGCCATCTCGATATCCTGGACGCTGAGCACGATGCGCTCGAGTAGGATGCCGTTTCCCTCGCGATTCTTGGATAAGGTAGGACCACTCCAATGCTTGGGCCAAGCTCCCGTGAAGTTGTAACGGAAAACTTCCTTCTGCTCGTCGTCCATTACAATAATGGATCCTGAGCGGCGGACCTTTTTCCCTTGTTTCAGGGACTTTACCCATTCGTGGAACTCTTTGTCCTTTTTGAATCGCCGGGTAAGGGTTACGTCACTTGCAGTAAAGCGACCGGGACGATTGACCATCCCGTTTTCCTTTTCTGCTTGTTGGGCAATGTCTTCGAACGCAACGCCGATACCGTCAACAGTATCGAAATTCTGCGCTTGCATGCCCTCGATGTTTACCTTGAATGTACTGGCTGTTATGTATTCTTCATTCGTTGCAGCCATTTCTTCACTCCTTTCTTGCTAGCAGCAGAAGGGGCTTAATGACTCGTTTCCTGTTCGACCTTCTGCTGAATATTTATCTGCACGAACTCTGCAGGTTTCACCGGAGCGATACCGATCTCAATGGTTACAATGCCACGATCAATATTCTCCGGAGGATTCGTCGATGCATCACATTTTACAAAGAAAGCCTCGTCGGGGGTTTTTCCCATCAACGCACCACTGGACCATAATGTTTTTAAATAGGCCTGGATATTACGACGGATATTCCCCCACAGGGTATCGTCGTTGGGTTCGAAGACCACCCATTCAGTTCCTTTGGTGATACTTTGTTTCACTACTTGGAAAAGCCGACGGACGTTGAGGTACTTCCACTCAGTATCGGTACTGAGAGTGCGCGCACCATAAATCCGGATACCCATATCATCCAGATCACGAATGACGTTGATTCCGCGCGGATTGAGCAGTGCCTGCTCGTTTCGCGTCAGTGTGTATTTTAGTCCCAACGCACCTCGGATAACCTCATTGGCCGGTGCCTTGTGAACACCTCTCTCAGTGTCAACCCGAGCAATGGTTCCCATTACGTGGCCTGAGGGCGGAACGGAGAGAACCTTCTTGCTGGATTCGTCGTATACAGAGATCCAAGGCCAGTAGAGTCCCGCCTCCTTGGAATCTCCAATACGTGGAAATTCATGGAGTTGAGTTTCTCCAAGGTCCTCAAGACCGTCGAGAATGGCCATTCGATCGCCGCACAAGGCAGCGTGATCGGATAGTAACTGATGGACCATCTGGGAAGTGAACCCGGGAGCCGCAACCAACGAAATTTCCTCTATCGCTTTGAAGGCCTCAAGGCCGGTTCGATGGGAGGGGCCTTTGTCCACGCCCTTGATCGAAGCAGCGACTTGTTCTTCCGTTTGATTTTCCTGCTTTGGACCAAGATTGCAGACATAGCAACGGGAGCCCCCATTCAGAAAAAAACCATAGACGGCGTGTGCGAGGTAACCGCCTTGCGCGACACCGCCAAATGTTTTCTGATATTGAGCCCAGCTCGTGACCAGAACGGGTTTATCCACTGGTCCCTCAGAACACTGTCCTAAGAAACCGGCTGTGGAACTTCCTACGGACTCTATTGGCTTATTCCCACTCGAAACAATCGTGGAATACACGCCGGGTGCTTCGTACACCATACTCATAACACACTCCTTTCATCATTTGTGTAGTCGATAACTCTTTGCTTAACCTTTTGTTCAACTCTGAGCGGATTGCCGCTGTGATAAAGAGCAATGTAGTCAAAGGTAAAACGGAAAAGATTCGTGTCAGCAGAAGCCATGGTTTCATTGCGGATTTGAATTTCTGCTTTCTGCTGGTTCAGTCGTTCAAACAGAGCAGGAAATTCTTTAAGGTTGTCAGGCAAGATCGGATCAATGCCCTTGTTGTCAAAAAAATAAGACATCAACCGATTGTCCAGACGTAATTTCTGTTGTGCTTGTAAGCGGACCCCTGAAAGCAGGAAAGAGACCTTTACAGGAGAAGGGGAACGAAAAATCAAGTAAACATCTGAGCCGTTCAAGCAAGTGAATGTTCCCTTATCTCCATCCATTAACGTTTTCGAGGTGATGGAAAGGGCCAAATCGTTGGACAGCGCCGATGATTCAGCCCCAAACACCACCCTGGGGTGTCTACGGAAAAGGGCAATGCCGTCTTCTTTCAATACTTCGTTAAAAAGTCTTTCCATTCCGCGACCTAAATTTCCAAAGTAATCTATTTCTCTTTTTTCATTCACTGTGTGCCTCAACCACTTGGACACTACAGCAAGTCACGTGCCAGCCGATGGCTGCACCAATTGTTCCAAAAGCAGGGCGTTCGCCGCCCACATTGGCCGGATTGTTTGCAGGTTGGATTGAAAACCGCCCACATCACCGCGAGAGGACCCCTCTTCTGAAAAGATCTGAAAAGGTACATCCTTCCTTT
>JACQOU010000115.1 GCA_016207775.1 Deltaproteobacteria bacterium | reverse complement strand
GTGTACTTCTATCCATCCTTATTTTATTCAGGCCAGCATTTCTGTACCCGGCTGACTTTGCATTTCGAGCAATCAAGTATGACGATTCTCACGAGCCTCAGTACCGACATCATACGGAGAGCCGAGCGGTTTTGTTTGCGATCCAACAAGCCGAGCATTCCGTTCAACGGGGTAACTACACTAACGCTATTCAAGCCATCTATGAAAAGATCTTGGATAAGCCAGATGCGCTGGTTAACACGACGAATGGCTGGGTATCGAGCCAAGCGTTAGCACGCCGATTTTTTCGAAACCTACCGCTATCCGTTCAGCGCGATTTTTTTTTCGGTAGTGACGCAATCTATGAAATTGCGGCTAGAAAGCAACTGCAACAGGCCATCGAAAGGGCTGATGCACAGGCCATTACTGCTGTTGCTGAGAGGCATCCCTTTACGCCAGCCGGGCTCGAGGCCCGTCTGTTTCTCGCTTTCAAATACTACAACCTGGGGAACGTGGTTTTAACGCTCAGGCATCTTGATGTGTTGCTTGAAGATAAAAACTGGATTTTATCGGCAGATCCGGGCGTTTTTACCCTTGGCGCCTTTGCAGCCACACATGCCGGGCAAGAGCAAAAGCTTCGTTTTTTTCTCAAGCTGCTTGAAGATAGAGGAACCAAAAACGTCTTAATTGGCGGACGGTCTTTCTCATTTGAAAAGATCCGGCAGTTTCTCTTGTCTCAGGTAAAGCATCCCGATCCAGCTACTTTCCATTTTCTTTCTCGCCCGGCGCCATCCGGTGAAATTCACATTTCTGATATTCACTATCGAAGCCCTATTAGGATGCCGGACGGGACTTTGAGTATTCAAGCGCTTGCTTGCGGGCCCAAATTTGATTCCTCCGCGTGGCCGCATCATGAAAATAGCATCCTGCGACAAAACAGAGAAAATGGCGGTTTTGTGCGCGATTACCCTCCTATCCGAGGAGGTAAACTTATCCTTTTTGGTCAAGGTGAAAAAAACCTGAAAAAAGCACATGCTTTAGCTGCCAAAGAGGACGGAATCACCTATGCGCCAATCTCCTTATCCGGTGATCGCGTCGTTTTTGGGAAAGATGACGGTAACCTTGTGTTTCTTAAGAGCGCTTCAGGCAAACTTGGGGAAGTCGGTCGATGCAAACTTCCATTGGCACCATACGAGCTTATTGTAATGGCCAATGAAAATCTGATCACGTGGGATGCCTCCACTTTAGTCTCGGTTAATTTCGACTGCTCCACTTTAACAACTGAGGAACTGGGCCCTTCCATACGCGGGGCTGTCCCATTGCAAACCGATAAAGATTCGGTTGTTGTTTATTCCCACAGAGCCAAAGAAACTATGACATGGGTCCGCGCAACAAGAGACGGCAAGATTTTGGCTGAAGCTGAAATGGAGGTACAGAGCGACACTTTTTTGAGCCCGTCCGTGCTTCTGGATGACAGTGTTGTTTTCATAACTCGCAATAACGGTCAGTACAAACTTTTCAGAGCTCGCAAGTTGCGACAGGGCGGTGTGGAAAAAATGATGGAATTTCCGCTGGACAATCCGCCTACTGGACCGCCTATTGTTACGCCTGATGGCCGAGTTCTGGTGCCACTTGATCACGGCTCGGCATTACTACTGGCGCTTGATGCGAGCGGAAAACTGCAAGAGCAGGGAGTGTACTCGGTCATCCCTCACATGCAGTTTGAGGGTGCTGCAAGCCCGGACAGCTCTGTAATTATCGGTACAGCCATTGGCACGGGTGGTGAATATACTAATTCTAAACTGCTTTTTTTCTTCTATTTGCCACTGAAAGCTCCGAAGGTGGCTCCTTTTCACTGGCATTTGCCGTTTGAGTAGATATCCGACTGTTTTGATACATCGCAGCAAAACAGATTGTGTCGGCAAAACGCTTGTACTATAAGGAGGCATTTCAGGGGGCCAGTGGAATCCGATCTATGGTGAGGTGACAATGCCAAGTTCAAAAGCTCTTTATCTGCTGTTCGCCGTCCTGCTCCTTTGTGTTACAGCTGGACTTGCTGCAGATAATGTTTACGAATTGGGCCTCGTTACTGGAACTTCTGATGGCAGAACTATACTGTTGCGCCTAGACGAACGAGTTCCACCTGACGAAACAGGAAAATTTCAGGGTGAAATTATTGCAGTATTGATTGCGGAGAAGGACTATCAATCCATTAAAGGGCATTTAAGGGTTTTGTATCCGTTAGAGATCGATCGCGCGCTTTTGGTGCCAATGACCCCAGACACTGAGTTGCAGCGGCTACTACAACCACCGATGTTTCCACAGACCACGCAAGTCTTTAGGCTGCAGGTTCCAGCAGGTCAGGATCTCCAAGTTGAAGTAAAAAACGGAATGCCTCACCCTTCCTTTCGGTTAAATCTGATTAAATCAGCGGGCGAGAAACGGGTTACCGTAGCGTTGAAAGATTTCAGTAGAAGATTTGGGTTGCCAGCTGGCGATACTAGGCTGATATACACCAACGCTCGGGGAGGAAAAGGGGAAGCAAGAATCCTTGCCCAAGAATTAAGGCGTAGAGGAAAAACAGTTATTGTCACTGAAAAGCCTTATACCGCAAAGGTCATTGCAGATGCCGTCAAACTAGCCGAGCTTGATTCTGTTGAAATTTATCTTGCAGAGCCAGAAAGCCATTTGGCAAATTCGCATGAAGAACTGCCTCGTAATGTCACCCTTTTGGTCCTTCCAGAGCGCCATTGGGCAATGCCAAATCCGTACGGCTACAGTCAAGCCACTGATTCCTACGGAAGCCTCAAGGTCGATCGCTACGGAAGGGATTTGCTTGCGAATTACCTTTTCAACATGGTGAGTGCCCGGCTTATAGAAAGATTGGATATTATCGGTTTGGGTTGCGACAATGACACCCTGTCTTTGATATTTGAAATTCTTGGAAGAGCAAAATTCAATGGTCTGGATGCTAATGCAAGCGAGATCAATTTAAGACTATTCGATCTCGCGCTAAAAGGCCCAGGCGGATGGGGCCCAAATAGTTATTATATGCTCGCGGCGAAGGATAGAGTCCAAGCATGGTTAAAGGAAACGCCTCATGGCAAAAGAGCGGCAGAGTATATTAATTTTGATTTCCGAATATATTTTGGAAATCAACATGACTTAGCGAAGTTGCGGCCCATGCAACTACACAGGGCTTGGCTGGATGGGGCAATTTCGACTCAATTTTTTACGCCCGGCGACCAAGGTTTTGCAGAGTATATGGCTAATAGCCTGCAAGTGCATTGGTCTGTACTTCTATCGGAGAGCGCCTATGGCGATGCTTTGAGTTCAAATGATCCTCGCTTGAAGCGTAATGAGGACCATCCTTTTGGTGCCCAGCGACCTATTGTGACTGCCGGGGTGAAAAGAGCTGAAGAGCTGACATGGGATTATTTATCACTTTGGGCCTTGGTGGTCGAAGCGTATGAATTGGTGCGAATCGAGCATGCGGTTTTTGACAATGACCCAGTTGTTCTAAAAGAAGCAAGACAAGGGATCTTATCTCCAGGGGACATAAAACGGCTTAGTACATGTGAGCCCTTCAGGAGAAGAATAGCTGTAGCAGGTAAAGCGGTTGCAGACAGTGAACTGCAGTCGTTTGTTCCGATCAATAATAAGCTTCAAGGATTGTTTTCTGAGAACTCAGCTAATTTTTCCAACGTTCTTTACAGGTTTCGCAGGACGCTCTTCGGGCGGGGTATTGACCTTGGAGGCC
The DNA here is from genome assembly GCA_016207775.1 of Deltaproteobacteria bacterium. GTDB lineage: Bacteria > Bdellovibrionota > FAC87 > UBA2466 > UBA2466 > JACQOU01. The sequence continues at coordinate 32,645 of JACQOU010000115.1, read as the reverse complement.
GCATGAGACCACTCCTAGAGACGTGTCGTGAGCTTCTTCTTGGCCGATCGTCCTAAACTACCAGGCCGAACATCTGTCTGGTAAATTTATCTCTTAGCGATCGTACTTAAGGTTCTAACAGTATTCCGTAGTTCGCCACAGTCGGTTTCGATTCGATCTTGCCTCTCCATGAGGGTTTTAATCCCATCCAAAACAATTCTATTTTCCCCTCGTTGCTCTTCCATCACAACTTGGGTGCGGTGAACGGAAACCATGACCTGTTCAATCTTGGCACTTAATCCGTGTTCAACCGCTCGAATGTCGGCCCGCAGCTCGTCACGGATCTCTTTCACCAGTCCGACACTGGCTGGCACTGTGTCATGAGTCAGATTTGGCTTTTTTCCCCTCACAGCGGCGTTCATATCAACCCTTAGAAATGAAGGCAACCGGGAATGGGGAGCGTGCATGACTTGGAAAATCTCGAGCCAAATTCCTAACGATAAAGCGTTGGTTCAACTGAACATTATCTTTCTGGCACAAAGGGGCGCCCTCCCGATGCCATCGCTTATCATTCCACGGTCAGCGATGCACGCCCAAAAGTGATGTTCTTCATCGTACGAAAATTTTGACTGATATTTATCCAATACTTTTCAGTCGCGAAGTAGATGGCACCTTTCTAACCCTTCATTAACAGGAGCCGAAGACTCTGTGTAACCGATTTTGTCGCCCACCTTGCGCTATTGTTGTTGCCCCTTAACTTTTTTCAAGTAATTAGGATGAAATTGTATTTCGACATACGGCGTATATGCCGTCTTTGCTTCTTCTTTAAGAGAAGGCCATCTGAATACAATTTTTCCGACCGGGTAGAGGATATCTCCAAAGTTGCCGTTGTAGTCTCCTCCGTTTTTCTTGTCGAAAAGGCCAATAATAAGCGGATCATTAGAGTTTGTGCCGTCAGGATAAGCAAAACTGTTGGCGCTTCGGGGTCCTATAAGGGGTGTAAGCTCAATGTTTTTCGGTATACCAGCAAATTCCTTCGCCAGTTCACACGCCTTCTTTGCAGTGTTCCAACTCTCATCCACGCCGGTGTTCCATTCCTCTTGCATGGATTTGGCGGTTATTGGGTTAAGCATTCGCGCTAGGTCCTTTATTACTTTGTCCGTATCGCCATTGGGATTAGACACCCGTCGAAATTCATCTTCTGGATAACGAGCTTTATCGCCGGAATCATTATGCCACATAAGTGAGTCTAGATTTATCATTCGGCCAGGTGGCAAATTAATAAATGCCTCTGCGGCTGCCGTGTTTCCCATGTCTGCTTCCGTTTTGGGTTCGTTACTGAGAAGTTTCTGTACTCTGGCATCATGTAGAACTCTGGCATCGATAACAACTGAAACCTTATCTGTGAGGCCACTTCTCTTAATGGCATCTCGTAATAGCTTGTCGGTGTGAAGAGTGTGGGCCAAGCCCAGTTGGACTACGACAGTATCGGCACCCGTCTTGGCTGCACTACACACTTGCTTTAATGCGGAGCTGGCTAGGTTTCTATCTCTGACTCCGAGAAAGATTTTACTGTTGAATTCATCGTTCAGTGCTTTATCGGCAACTATCTTAGAAAGAGGGTTCTTTAATAAATCTGCGCGAATCTCCTTGAATGCTAAATCTGCTGGGTCGATTGTTTTTATATGTGCCTCGTAGAGTTGATCAATGAGTTTCAGGGCCAGTGACGGAGGGATTGGTTGTATGGCCATGAGCGTCGCTATTAGCTGTTCAACTTCCTTTTGCTTTTCATCTTTCTGTTTGCCCTTCTTCTGATCGTCAACCCACTTGATTGCAAGATCGATTTCAGTTGCCAAATCTTCCAACGTTTTTTCTTTAAAAGGCCGAGAAAGTTTTTTCCAGGCTGCCAGTTCCATTCCAATTATGGGAGCGACAATGTCAGCCAGTGGGACGCCAACGTTGATTAACTGATGTTTATAATATGCGCGGGCCAACACAGTTAGGGCGGCAATACTGTGGGCTACTTCCCCGTCGCCTTCAACAGTGTTCAAGAATTCGTAGTTCGGAGGAAGGAACCACTTGTCATTTCCTATTTCCGTTACCAGTAGTGCTTTTCTTGAAACTCGTGTTCCAGCAGTCCAACCAGTTTTCCTATTGTAGTTTAGGAAATCGCTAGGATCATGGTGCCATTCTGATGACAATACAATTTCGATGGGCTTTTTGATTTGGGATGGATCACATGGAATTGGTATTGTATTCTGTGTGTCTGCTATTGCTCTTTCATGACTCGCCGGAGTCTGCTGCGCCGACTTATTGCTATGGAATTCCTGCGCACATAATGTATTAGCGAAAAGATAAATAAAAGCCGTAAAGGTAGCTCCGTAACGCATATGGCTGCTCCTCAATATTTATGGTATTTTACAGCAACATGCATGCCAAAGAATCTCGGACGATCACATTCGAGAATGCGACCGTGTGCTACACGCGTGTAACGAGGTAACGCCTAACACATTCAACCACTTAGCTGTAATTTATGAATTTTCAGAGAGAAAAAGCTAAAGAACTTCGGTGTAAGGATTGTCAGTTTTTGTCGTGTTTCTCTTGATATTTGCGTGCCCTTTTACGTCCAGCACCGAACGCACCAAGAATACTCCCTGCTACCATCCACATTCATTGCCACTGTCAGTTGTTCGAATCCTGTTGTCACTTTTCCAGAGGTCCCACGAGAATCTTCAATACTCATGGACAACAAAGAATATCACCCGAACCTTTCGGATGATAGTGAACATCTGTCTAGATATTTTGTCACTGACCGTAAAATGTCCGAACCTACTTTGAATAGTTGAATACGTGAGTATCAGGAAAATTTAACCCTGAATTTGAACAACGTCCAAATCACTATACTCGGATATCATGAGAAGATCTTGATCCACCGTAAGAAGGGGGATTCGTGAGTCGATACATGCTTGGGCAATATAGATATCGGCAATAGCTACTCCTTTTCCCTTTTCATAAATCCGTCGCCTAAGAATCCCCGCACGCTCAAAAAAGCTTGAATCGATCTCCATGCGTGGCAAGGCCAAAAGGTATTTCTCTGTCTTCGTTGGCAGCTTTGGTGAGCTGAGTAATTCGCTTAGCACAAACGGATTCATCTGTAGCTGCTTGCCTTCAAGAGACTGCTGCAACAAATCTATGGCTGTGTTGTTAACACCACGAAAAAAATCGACAAAGACGCTTGTATCAGCGCTGATCACGCTTGTTCTTTCTTATCTCTCTAATATCAAGCTGCAAATCAACAGTTCCCCTCATCTTCGATAGCTCCCGATATGCTTCTGTGGAAGCAAGGATCTTCAATCCTTGGCGGACAGTCTCTGTAAAACTCTTTCCAGTCGACCTGACGGCTGATTTGACTAGTGCCTCTTCTAGCTCAACTGTATATTTCTTGCTGGCTCTCATATACCATACAGCATACCATATTACGGTATGGTGTTTCAACGGTAATGGAGAGCTTATCGAGTGATTTTGAAACTATTTCTTAACCCACTCGCCGGATTCGGTACGGACAAAACGACCGGGCTTTTCGTCACGGATCCGGGCTTCGCCAAGGACTTTTGCAAGCACGTCAACGGTTTTTCCCTGTGAAGAGGCTCGTTTTTCGTACTCTTCACGTCGATCCCGGTTTTCCGCATCAACCACTGCTCTTGCTTCACCCTCCGCCTTGATGACACCCAGATAGCCATCCGGTTGTTCACCGATTAGCCCTTTATCCTTCATCTCCGCGATTTGAGGCACCCGTTTGCGCATGGTTTCTACATCGGCTCGTGCCATAGAGGAAAACATGAGGCAAGCAACAAAAATACTAATGGAACAAATAGTAAGCCTACGTCGGACGCCGGCATTTCGAAACAGGTTAATCAATAGAATTGGTTTCATATTACCTCCTATTGCCTTTCTTTACGGCTTGCTTACGTGGTGTCTTCTTTTCCATAATCTCAGATTCGAGATTTAACAGGTCCTTATTCTGATCCTCGATCTGAACTTTGATTTCGTGATCCACCTTCACATTCAGATTGACCACAAACGGCTTGTCTGAAGGCTCGATCTTGACTTTGTGAGTGCATGCACCGCTACCCATGATGATGCCAAACAGGACGTAAAATATCAGGGGCGATGGCGCATGATATCCTGAGCTTTTTCTTCCCATGCTTCCTTCTCCATGAATGACTTCAATAAAGTTTCCTTAAGAAACGGCTCCAATTGGCCCGTAATAGGTAACTTTATGTCAAACACCTGGCCTCGAGCAAGCTCAGGATTACTTCCCTTAAAATGAAGGCTAATCTGCACCCCCGATTGGGGGGTACGGTTCGCATCCAGTGTCAGCAAAGTATAATAAAAATTTTCAAGAGCCTTCATCACTAAAGCCCGCTCACCTTGTTGAAGAAGGTTTTGAAATTCATCAAGGTATTCGATGGTCTTTTTGCTTGCCCCCGGTTCGTAATCGTATCGGATAATGCCGTTGCCCCGGTTTTTAAAGACGGCTTTTGTTACGAAGAGCCCATCGTTATCAATCTGTAAGGGTAGCTCGCCGTCCATTTTGCCCTGACCTGATAACTTGTCAAAATCAAGTGCCTTCAAAAGCGCACTGAGATCTAGTTCGTTCACGTGTAACACGGTGGAAAAAGACAGAGGCGAAAAAGTAATCGGGAACGGTTGGGACGAAACTTCGCCACCGAATAACCGGCCGCTGAAATGGAGGAGTTTTGCACTGTCACCGATGATTTCAAAACTTACTCTAAACCCATCAAGGGTTGCATGACGACCGAGCTTTCTTAACCGGATTTCGCCTGTTCCGCGAAGTGACGGGAAGAGCGTAAGGTGACTATTGATGGAAAATCCCTGAAAGGGGGTTTTCTCGACAAGACCAGCGATTGTTTCGGCTTTGGTCGTAAGCGTTAATAGCTGCAATTTATTTTTTCCAAAGTGCGCTTTGCCTGAAAGGGTAAGCATACCTTGGATATCGCTGGTACGTTTCTTGAGCATCGGCAACCATTGCGAAGGCTGAACAGCTCCTAAAAAGCGGACGGGGATGGAGAAGTAAGCAGTACCGTTTCCCCTTGTGCCATGATAATCACCCTCGGCGCTGATCGAAAGAAGTTTTGCCCGGTCGCGAAAGTGAGCCTTCCATCGAGTCGCAAAATCACGAAACGATAGTTCTCCACTCACGGTTCCTTCTAAATTATCCAGATGCACGGTTGAGGAGAGAGACTTAGGCAAGTTGGGAACGAGATCGCGTACGTCAACGGCAAACGTGAGATCTTTTGTGCCGCGGAGTCGGAGGCTCATTCTTCCGACATTGAAAGAAACGCTTGCAATGGGAAGCACAAGGCAATTTGTTAGCGGACTGCCACAGCCTATGGTCGCATCCAGTCCAGCTCTCGAGTGCACAAGCGCAATGTCAAGCGGGGTTGCCACAAAAAAAGGCGGCATTCTGGCAACGATATTGCTCTTGAATGTTGTTTCCTGTTCGCGATGGCTAACCTCAAACGGTCCCGATAGTTCAAGTCCTTTTTGCTTGAACGTCACGTCTCCCAGAAAACGAAGGTCATCTTCGAGGGTTCCCCGAACCGTAACATGGGTCTTGTTGGAAAAAATGTTTCCTGTAGTTTGTAGCTCAATCACCGGTGAGCCTATCAGGCGATAATAGTATGAAAATTCCACTTCAAGAGCTTGCACAGTGACTGAAGAAATCGATAACCCTTGTACTTGATGGTGACAACGGATTTGAATACCGAGCGGTGTTAGTTTAGGGGAAAAATGAAAGTCGATATTTTCCGCGATGATTTTTCCATCAGGACCTCTAAAAGAGACGGTCGCCTGCCGGAGGGAAAATTTATGTACCGTTACTTCGAGTCCTAGAGCGCTCGCATCATGAATTGCACTTTGAAAAATCAATGTCGCTATTCGAGGCGAGCAAAAATAAAGAAGCGTAAAACCTGCAATTAGGAAGAGACATAGGCCTACAAGTATGCTTCGTTTGTTCATTCTGCCACTGGTGAATAAATTGTCGGGATCATACCAATGTCCGAAGAAAAGCCGTGGCGGGACAGACGCGAATTCCGTCGGCTGTCACATAATCTTTATTGCCCTTGAGGCTAATCTGATATGCGTCAGCATTTCGAAATCGAGTCTTAAGATACTTAAGACCCTCGGTAACGGGACTGTCCTCCAATTTGGCTTCGACCATTAGAATGGGTTTGTTTTCTTCAGTGATGACGAAATCAACTTCGCGCAGGTCGACGTCGCGAAAGTAACGGAGCTCCCACTCTTTTCCAAAACAGTCTTCTTGATAGTGCACCCATTTGAGAAGATGACTTGCCACAAGATTTTCAAAGCGGGGTCCCTCGGCTTTTACTACTGTCCAATTCATATGGTAATGCTTGCGCGCTTTTTTTACTGCTCTGATACGATCAGCGCCGAAAGGTGCTATACGAAATATCGCATAGAGTCTCTCAAGTATATCGAGCCAGTGGGAGAGGGTCTTGTGCGATACTTCTAGGTTCTCACGCAAGCTGTTCACTGAGAGCGGTGACCCTACCAATTCAGGGAGACGTAACATCAGCAACTCAAGTCGCCCCACATCACTTACTTTCTCAAGATCGATCAAATCCTGACGCACAAGGCGCGTACGATTTTCGATTGTCCATCGCTTGAGCTCTGTTTCTGATCCGGAGAAAAAAGGTTCAGGAAATCCGCCAAGCTTCATCAGATCCGCTGCTACATCAGCGGATTCACCGCTGTTTAATTCTGCCACCGAAAGTGGATGCAGTCGCAGGTAGTGGTACCGTCCCTGGAGGGAGTCTCCGCCAAATCGATAGTAGTCAAGTCGGGCGCTTCCGGTTACGAGAATCTTCTGTCCGGAAGACCTCTTGTCATACAATCCCTTGAGATAACGCCTCCATAACCGGTACTTATGCAATTCGTCGAAAATCCAAAGAGACTTGCTCGAAAACTCCTTTCGAAGAATCCTGTCTCTATCATCGTCTGCATCCCAGTTGAGATAATCATAGTCTTCAAGGGGCGCAATCTGTTTCGACAAGGTTGTCTTACCAACTTGACGGGGCCCACCCAAGAAGACCATTTTTCGGCTTAAATCGGCGATAACTTGGTCGGTTAGATATCGTCTTGTGAAGTTCATAAATAGTGGGCTCTTATTAGTAATTTCTACCACAGTCAAAAATAATAGCGAGCATTTTTCACTGAGGGTGAAAAAAGTCCGTGGTGAAGGGGTAATAGACCTTAACGGTGCAGAAAAACTGACCGCTCCACCAGCACTTTCCCGCGGGACATTGCATATCTTTTGGATCTGGCGCCCAACACATGGGACGGGGATTCAATAAGGAACATTGATACGCCAAACTTTTTTATCTGGCCGGTAGAGAAACCCGAAAATATTATACTCGTTTCTCCTGTCTGCCAGACCTTGCCAGACAATCAAAGCTTGAGAGCCGCTGAAGGAAGCGCGAGGGTGGTTGTTTTCGAGCTTTTGGGTCAAGGGAGATTGACCTGAAACATTGAAAGCGTTTGTTACCAAAACCCCGGCGTCAGTGGGACCACCAGGCAGAACATGTGCGGCAAAAATATAAGTGCTTTCCTTATCTCGTGAATCAAATCCGTATGTAAATGTGGCCCATGTAACTAAATAATTGGATTGGGTCCATATGACGTCTGGAAAATCGTGGTAGATCTCATTGTAAGTGCCCGTTGCAATAATAAAACTCTGGGAGGCCTCGCCATTTTCAGAAAGCAGTTTACCGGCCACACTCGTTACATCACTACTCTGTTGCCATGCCACCAAAAACCCGTTTTTTCCACCCGCGACTGCAGGGTGTAATGCCATATTGTCGTTATTTGATATTACAAACGAATCCTTTTTTACCTCAAATGCCGAGCTTAACAAAAGGCCAAAGATTTTTCTGCTACTTTCCCATACTACTAACAGACTCCGTCCTTGCGTTGCTATCCTGATACCATTGCTCCTGGTCATTGCGGGAACAAGCAGTGGTGGTAGTTGAATCACGTTACCCTCGTTGTCCACGGATGCAGTCATCAATTCTCCGTCACGCTCGAACCATATGACCACAAAACGATTGCCAACCTGAGTAATATCAAACGAATAAACCGTCCTTCCGGTTACAAGGTCTACTGGTTTCAGTATGACTCCCTTACGATTCATCAGTGCGCCTTTTAAGGCATTGGCATCTTTATCGATCCAAGCAGCGAGATAGCGGTTGTCGTTGCCGCGAATGACAGGAGCATCTTGCCCACCCTTGTTTGTGGCGATTGGAATCCAGGGATCTTTCACCCGCCCCCAATCATCAACGGTAGTTCCGTAAATATCCTCATGTAAACCCCCTTGGGGATGGCGATTATCTTTATAAACGACAAGAAATTCCATGCCATCCGAAGCAACAGCTGGGAAAAATTGCTCACCATTTCCACGCGTGATTGCAAAAACTGCTTGGCGTGGGAGCTTTGTTCCCTTTTTCTCTACTGTAAGGTTTCCTTTCTTGGATCGCCCAAGATGGCTTGCCACTATCGCGGATATATCTAAACCGTTCGGCTTATCTGCGTTATTGGTCGTCCAAGCGAGCATAAACTTTGAGCCATTCCAGGAAATCGCAGGGTAGTCATAACTGTAAGATATCGTATGGGGAATTTTTTCCGTGATTGGAAAGTCCCCCTCAACAGATCCGTCCGCAGACACCTGAGTCCCAAAAATATGTGATTCGGTACCAGGTTCCGTACTGTCTTTCCGATTACGGTCATCTCTCCAAATAACCATATACGTGTTATTGGCCCACACAATCTGTGGCTGTGACTGGGGTCCTTCCGCAATGGATATGGGAAGATTCTCAAGATCGATAACCTGACCATCGGGGGTGACTCGTACACCGTATATATCTGATTCCTCCCTACGATCACTTTCCCAGACCACAAGGTAGTGCTTCCCACCCCATACGACATTGGGATCACGGTTACGAATCTGATTTGTTAAGATGAGGGATGTGTTAAGAGGTGATAGATCTGCAGAGAACAGCGCTCCGCCAAGGTTTCCATCATTTTGATCCCATACCACTAAGAACGTATTGCCATTGGTTGCAATCTGGACGGAACGAATCGGCTCCCGACGAGGCGGCAGTAAAGTCTGTTCGCCGGTCAACAACCCTTCCCCATTCATTCGTGTGCCATGCAACGAGTAAAACCCATCCGCATATTCCACCCAAATGATTATAAATTCCGAAGATAAAACGGTTCCAGTAGGGGAGAAATAGTCACCGTTCCCTTGCTTTATCTCAATGTGTTTTCGGATTACTGTTCCATTTTTAGCAATAAGAGTACCAGCAATTTTCTGGGGATTGATCTCGCCCCAAATGGCTAAATATTTCTGGCCATTTGAAAGCACCTTATTCCGATCAAATTGGAATGCGGGGTTGCTCAGTACGATATCCTGACACAATAATACTCCCTGCCCGTTTATCAGTGCCCCATAAATGGCACGAATCGGATTTGCGCGACTATCCTCCCAGATGGCAAAATAATTCTCACCATCAGATGCAATACTGGGAAGTAATTGATCCCCTGGAGCAGTAACTAACGGAATTCCTGATGGGCTGTATAGGAACTTTCCTACGGGTCGCTGAGGGAAATAGTGAAAGTTGAACTCTTTGGCATTGGCATTAAGAACAAAAAGGGAACAGAAAACAATTATCCCGACCCGCACGTGCCCCCCATATTTTCGTTAGCATAGCATCTGTCTGTGTAATTAATGTGAAACTTTTGTGGAAGAAATAGCACAATCGGTATGCGTAAATGCGCTACTCCACCAATCATGGCTTGTTCATCCCATCAAAAAGTAAAATTGCCATCCGTCGTATCCGAAACTATCCTTTTGGAATCGCGAAAAGCGCTGGCTTATAATGGCAGGATATAAATGCTTCCTCTGCGCGACGAAAATCCATCTCACGGTGTACCGTTTATAACGATTGGTCTGATTGTTATTAATACCATCGTTTTCATTTACGAGGCTTCTATCGGCATGAGGGCAGAAAGCTTCGTGATGGCTTATGCAATTATTCCAGCCGAAATCTTCGGTTCCATCCCCTCATCCCTGCTGCCTTTGTTTAGCTCGATGTTTCTTCACGGTGGGTTGCTTCATCTTCTCGGGAACATGTGGTTTTTGTGGATTTTTGGCGACAATCTGGAAGAATATCTTGGGCATGTTGGCTATTTGTTTTTCTACCTTATCACAGGAATAGTCGCTGGCCTCGCTCACATATTTCTCAATCACAGCTCCAACATCCCAACCCTTGGCGCCAGCGGCGCTGTCTCAGGCGTTTTAGGTGGATACCTGGTTCTTTTCCCTCGTATCCGTATCCGCACGTTGATTACATTGGGTTTTTTCTTTCAAGTCATTCGTATCCCAGCAATTTTTTTTCTGGGGTTGTGGTTTATCATGCAACTTTTGGGTGGCTTGGGTGGCGAAGCCCAAATTGCTTTTGGAGCACATGTGGGGGGATTTATAGCGGGGGTTCTTTTTATCGTCTGTTGCTCTACAAAACAGAGCAGTTTTGTTGAACATCGATATAATCCGAAGAGAATGCGCAGATGGTAACATTCAGTCAATTTTGACTGCAGTTGTTTTTACAATTCGGGGCATTCGTAACCATCCTTTGAGGACGAAGTGCCCGGCGATTCAATTTGCTATTTGATGATAGTCAGCTTCGGAAGCTCAATTCCGGCTTGTTCAAGGCGTGAGGCATGCGGCTCGAGGGCTCGTATCAAGCGCTGTTCGGCACGTTGGAGTTGGAACAAAGCGGACATGTCTGCGTTGGGCATTCTGATGTCTTTAATCCGCGATGAAATTTCAGCACTAACTCGCAGGGCCTGAACGATTTGTTCGTTTGTTTCCAACACAAGCTCGGGCACTCCAGGGGAGCCAAGCACACGCAGATTGAACTGGAAAAATTGAGCAAGTTGGGCTGAACCCCCTTGCTGCACAAACGCATTTCCCCACGCCATCCTTTGAAGAGCGCGAAGGCCTTCTGCGTTTTCAATAAGACCGCGGTTACGAAGAAGGGCAAGCCACTCTTCGGAGGTAAGACCGAACGCGGAACCTGAAATAGGTCCTTCTATTCCCAGCACCTCGAGATCCTGTTCGAGCCAAGCAGGCTTAAACGAACCCCGCACTTTTGTTGCTTGTACTGCTTGTTCAAACAGTTGCACGCGCATCTTCAACGGAGGCAAACCCTTTTTCGCCACCGTCTTTGCGTTTTGGAGCGCATCTTCAAGCTTTGCGATCCCTGCACTACTTTTCCATATTGGAGAAGCACTGATTAAAAAGTCGTCTTCTAAACTGATAAAATGCTGTCTTGCAAGCGTCTGGATGTAATGTCGCGCACCCGATTCACTCATCCAACACCTCGGCGTCTGATCCACAAGCCTGAGGCGCGAAGCCAGAATCTCGGCTCGAATACCCGAATCCACTCCGCAAGAAGCAAGGGCCCTATCCGCTTCATAAATGCGAGCAAGTCGGAGAAGTCTAAGCCTTGCAACATGCTGAGCCCCGAACAGGGTTTGTGGCTGGGCAAGTTCCTCAACTAACGCCAGCTCGGCCGAACGTACTGAATCTATCTGTCCAAACATTTTCTCAAGAACCCTTAAAATAACTTGCACCGACTCTTCACTCGGACCGAGCGCTTCAGCGATTTCCAGGAACACTTGCTTATTGTGTAACCTCAATGCGTGTACGAAGGGTTCGGCTTCGCGCACGCCTGAATACGTTAACAGCCTGCTTGGATCGGTGATGGGTTGCACCGCTGCAGCACCAGACGGCGGCCCAGCTGCTTTTTTTGCAGGCGAGGGCTTACGCAGTTCACCAGCAGCAGGGCCTGCGCCAGGCGCCGGACCTGGTTTTGGACCTAGAGCAAGTTCACCGGTCGAAACGGTCCCGGACGGAGTGGCTATTGGCCTGAGCACTCGCTCGGCCTGATCCAATCGAGCTAGTCCTTGATGCAATTGTCGAGCAGTTTCCTCTACAGGCTTGTCATAATGGGTAAAAGACAATTTCTTCCACCGCTGCTGAATTTCAAGCACTTCGTTAAGGTGAATGCGAAGTTCTTTGATCCTTGCCAAACAAATATCCGCTGGGGCATCCGGAGCTAAGCCAAGTACGGCACGCAATTCGTCAATGTTTTTAAGAGTCCCTTTAGCAAACAGTTCAGTATCTGCAGGCAATCCGTACAAACCGCATGCGCGATGGAGTGTCACGCGGCTTGATACTAAATCAACTCGAGAGATGAACACTTGAACATCTCGATGAAACTCCGCACCCCAACTCCTCGTATATGCCCACCTGCTAATTCTTTCTCTCGACTCTTTGACCGCTCCAGCAATGAGCCTCGCGAGCCGCTGTTCGGAATCTAATTTTCCTGCGACTTCTAGCACCCCCGTCTGATATTCAAATGCTTCAAATGGAACATCGTCGTAAGCGAGCTCGACCACCCGCTCATAGCGGATCGGAATGCCTTCATGACGAACAGGTAAATCCAACTCAATATTTGCTCTGGATAACGGGTTTTCATCACTCAGCCTGACACGCTCTCTTGGAGCAGATGGCTCAGGCTCAGTCGGTGCTGCTGGTCCTTCATCCACACCCGCTTCCGCCTCATCAAACTTTTCAACTTCACGCTTGTGGAGCGGGCGGGCCATGGAAATTTCTTTTCGATTAAGAAGCGCTCGGAAATTGCAACTATCGATTGCATCAATCAGCGCATCATCCACATTCCAACGCCCGAGATTGACGGTTTTTCTTAAATCGTTCATGTGAGAAATCAAACGGGCACGCCGAAGGATATCACCCGAGACCACTCCCTCCCCCTCAAAAGCAACCGGAGCTCCTTCATACCCAGCCGCATATCCAGACTCAGCAAGTCTGCCTTCTTCCGCAAGCAAATACCCATCGCGACTCGTCCTCAGATCAAAGAGTGCAATACCTTCGAGTTTTCTCACTCTTCGGCCCAGCATCCATGCGATGATATCGTGTCGGCTGATTTGCAAATGCTGAGGTCGGTCTTTATTCAGTTCGGAAATGACTTTGTCTAACCAGGGGAAAACTTCCTCCGTCCAAAAATCAATAAAGGCCACGGCTCGGGCTCTTTGCGCTGCGTGCAGGGCTTGAACCATTTTCTCGATGGCCGCAAGATCGGCTGCACCACTCACAAATCGTCCGACAAATCCTGCTGATAAGTAATCAAACGGAACCGCCCACCAAGGCAAACCCACGGAGCCCACATGGGTACCAAAGAGCTCTTCGATTTCCAGTTGGGTCAGTCGCGGGCACCAGCAAAGTCTCTGCGTAGTCAGAATGCTTAACCGAGCACTGACCCTTTTTGCCTGTTCAGCGGTCAGTTTGAACTCGTCGACAAGGAATTTTTCAATCTCTGCCTCGGAAACCGTACTCACACCCAGTCTTAATTTCTCAGCAATAAACCGATCAATCCTCGCCAGTACACGATCCAAGTTGCGGCCCGATAAACCCAATTCAGTTTTGAGAAGACTTTCTGTTTGCTCGACAAACGGTTTGAGTTGTTGATTGTGACCTTCAAGCTTTTGAGCCACCCCGTACAGGAAGTTCTCCCTGCTACTTAGCTCTGTGACCGTTTTTCGGTGTTTCCCCTTCGCCCAAAGCCACAAGCGTCTTGGAATATCAACGAACCAACGCCGCTCTTGTAAAGTTCCTGAAGCAGATTCCGCAGCTCCGACTCCATCGACTCTTTTCCCCAAAAGCACTCTTGTTGATTTGAGTTCCGCATCCACCCGAGCCCCAACCCGAAGCGTCGGAGGCATGGCAAATCCCGAGTCGATCGCTGGCCCTAATCTTTCGCCAAGCCGTCCTTGGAAAGTGCTTTCCAACCTTCCAACCGTTCGGGTACCTGCGGAATCGATGACTCCCGCATCCGCCCCAATCGCTGCAGAAAGGTTGTCCCTGGAAACCGCAAACGCTCGATCCTTTACGTTTAACCCGAGGGCTTTACCCCCCCGAGTCCATTTCCACTGACGGTGCGTCTGCCACTTGACCAACCGAGGAAGCAGCGATTTTGCCGAAAATCCCCCTAATGCCTTCATCCCTCGGACTGTCAAACCGGCGAATGAAAGCATGGCCAGTGCATTAAAACCCCACGTCCATCGGCTTCTTCCTTCTGCAAGCAGTTGCCGTCTGTCCATCTCCAGTAAAAATCCGCTCTCTTGCGTAATCAGTGGAGTATCGCCTTTAAAGATCGTTGCAAACACTTCGTGCAATTCTTCATTCTCCGCCATTGCTTGCTGTCGCATCCCGTGCTGATGGTACTGGGCGTACACGAACGTGGCCCCAATCAGATTTGCGTAAGCAGAAGGCGCAAAGCGGGTGATCGTCGGTGCAAGCGAGGCAATTTTCTCCAAAAGGAGTAATGACTGACCAAAAAGGGTGGCGGCAAGAGCAAAGAACAAAAAGTAATTCGAATAGGTGTAGGCTTTCTTCCAGAAATCCTCCCTTTGTTTTTGTTCATTGACCATTCGTTCAAGCAAGCCAAATGTTCTATCGTTGGCACCTTCGGGACTCCACTTCCGAAGCTCCTTAAGAATGTTATCCATCACGGCAAGGTGAGCTTGCCAAATCAGGTCGCGCGCTTCAAACAACTGGGCGTCGGTACTTATCGTCGATAGCTTCCCGCGTACCTGGTTCAGCTTGATGAGATGTTGGATAATGTTAAACGCCACTTGATTTTGCTGGGTATCATTAATGACGGTTGCCTGCTGTGCCAGCGTAATTGCCTCGCCGGTTGCCCGGTGAGCCTGAGCCAAGGGATTGGGTTTGTTTGGGTCGTCGGAGCCAGGGGAAATTGCCCAAACACGCTGTTGATGAAGTCTCATCACTTCGTAGTGACAGATGGCACATAAAATATTGCGCCGAATTCCACGATTTCCAACGCCCTCGGTGTGCTTGGCAACCAAGGCCGAAATATTGGGCCAGCTCTCTTTGGGAATCCCGTTTTGCCGGCACCACTCCCACACCATCGCTTGCATTTGTTCCACAACGGATTTTTCCCAGAGGGGGATTTCTTGACCGCGTCCCCATTGCGTTGCGCGGAAGTTTTCAACAGGCAGCCTGAAATTCGCCTCGTTAATGAGATTTCTGATTCGAGCAAGCCTCTCCCAGTTTTTAATAGCGTTAATGAGCTTTTCGTCTGGAAGCTCGATCTGCGTGGCTCTCAATTTTTGCCTGATCTGCTGCTTCAATAATTCGAATTGTTTAGTCGACGTGTCGACTCCGACAAAATCATATTCAGACCACCGGTGGGCAAACTTCGCAAAAGTATCCCTCCGATCCGGTACACCGGCAGCCCAATCCTCTAAACTTGCCATCCGATTTTCTATCGCCATCAATTTGTAGTACAGGGGAACACCCTCGGTATCCTCGGTCAGTACCCGGTTGCGCTCGTTCAGAGACGGATCCAAAACCCTCTCGATGTACTGCTCTAAACTCAAAGACGACGGACGAAATTTGCTAAATTCCTCCTGGCTCACAATCGGAACCGGCCTTTCATTGTAGTCGGACTCCCAGGATGACGTTGAAACACAGTACGGCGCACTGACTCTCGTTTGTAAGAACATCCACTGGGGGATCCCCACAAGAGCGTGCCACCTGAATTGCGCCATGTTGAGCCAATCCTCTGGCCGGTCGCGACCGTGCAAGGTTTCTAAATAACCGTGGAAATCTTTCACATTAATGCCAATGCCATCGACGAGTTTTTGCATAAAAAATGCAAAATGCTCGTCGGAAAGCTTCCCGCCTACTTCAAGTTGCGGTTCTTTCGCATGGTGCAGCCGATCATGGCTTAAGGAAAGCATCAGCCGCTGCCAGGTTTCGGGTGTAATCGTAAGCCCCGCATTGGCGTCCATCGTACGCAGCAGCCCAATCAGCTGACCGTAGTCTTTTGATTTTTTGAATTGGTCCAAGCTGTCGAAAACTTCCCACAGATGCGGTGAAGCAATGGAGCTCGGTTTTTTAAGCTGATTTGCGGCAAAGATGGAATGCGTCCATGGAGAGTTGGCAAGCGCTTCAAACCAAATATTGAAAAGTGCAGCCTGGTCGGTTTTTTCACCCATCCCCCACCCTGGCTTAAATTCGTTGGACGGCACCGCTCCACAACGAAGCCCTTCTTTTTTTCGTTCTGAGCAGTACGAGATCCACTCTTCGATTGAAACACCCTGGGAATCAGCGTTTTTGGGCGCAAAATATCGGGTGTAGATGGCAAGCGCTTTATCTTGTGGCCATCCCAAAATGAGGGGCTGACCCATTTCCATATCTGCACTGGGCGCATTCCAAATCTCTTTAAAAGGCTGCACTCCCACTTCGACTTCCGCTTTGAAAAGGCGGGCAATGCGATCGATCACACGCCTTTTTTGCAGCAGTGGAGCGCTCATAAATTCTTTTCGAGAC
Organism: Deltaproteobacteria bacterium; assembly: GCA_016207775.1. Taxonomy (GTDB): domain Bacteria; phylum Bdellovibrionota; class FAC87; order UBA2466; family UBA2466; genus JACQOU01. Next base: position 16,126 of record JACQOU010000115.1, on the reverse strand, counting down.
CTGTCAATCGAGGGACGTGCCTGCCCCACCGTCGGTAACCACAACTGTCCTCCCTGGTACCGGTAAGGCGTGTACGGAACCATGAGTTCAAAAAGTTCCGACGATAGATTATGAATACCGAGCGATTCTAAAGGCATGATCCCAAGCGATTGTTTCATCGCATCAGGCATTATCCCAAGTGATTGTTTCATCGCATCAGGCATTATCCCAAGCGATTGTTTCATCGCATCGTAGAGTTCAAGGCGAAGCTTCATCGCCAACAGCCATTCATCGTACGAAGCAAAACGCGCACGCAACGGCCCTTCATCCACTAGCTCAATGGAACCTTGGGGGACATTCATGAAAAATCTGGAGATGAAATACCGGTCCAGGCTCACAAACAGACCGAGTCTTTGTTCACGCGTCAACCCATTGAGCCATTGCAGGCGGTCTTGAACATACTGCTCGGTGATTTTGGCAACTTCTTCCTTTGGAAGCGTGCGGCCTTTCAAACGAGTAGGAAGGTCGGCGCTTTTCGGCAAATCTGCATCGATATTTGGCGTTTGAGCAACCAACCACGCACGAAAATCTTCCGCTTTCTCGGCATCGAGCACCTTGGAAGCAACCAACGGTTGGAAGGCAGCCATGAATTTATCTTCTACGTCGGGATCATTAATTTTAAGACTGATTCCAACCAGTCCTTGTTTCGTCAAAGCCGCGATCACCTCTGGGTTTGCTTTTTGGGGGAAAAACTGAAGTTTGTTTGCCTGTCCCAGTAACGCTGTCCACTGGGCGGGCTCTTTGGGAAGGATATACTCGGAAGCGCCATACGACCAGCTGACAAGAAATTTGAGTTTTTCATGGGTAAGCTCAGGTTTTGTCACAACGGATGCGAGGGCCGCCAAAACCGTTTCTTGCGTTTTGAATCCCTTAATGCCTTGGAAGACTTCCTTGCCTCCCCCCAAATGGGCGATGGGAGCATGACTAAACCAGTGTACCTTTGATTTGGAATCAACCAGCGGAGCAAATTTGCGATTGGCTCTAAAAAAAACATCCGAAGCAATGCACACAAGCTCCCAGTAATCTTTTGCGGACTGACCCACGTGGCCTTGTTCTTTCATTTCTTTTTCGATACGCGAAAGAACGGCTACCGACTCCTTTTTCAGAACCGCACAAAAATCCTTCGCACTTCCCACCTTATGCTTTTTGATAAAAGCATCGATGCGCTCGAACCGTTTCGAATCATCCTCCGAATATTGTGGCCGAGGAACGCTTGACTGCTGCGCGCCTTGTTTCGCTGATTCAGTCGCTGATTCATCCCCTGACTCAGTCTCTGGCTCAGTCTCTGGCTGATTCTTCGGCTTTTCCAACTTGGACAGTGGACCACTCGGCATAGGTGAACGAAGTACAGTTGGCAGTTCATCTTTATTAATTGCTGACTCAAAACTCTTTTGGAATGCAGCTGCAGCAACCGGACTTTCACCACTTTCGCAGTAAGCCCCAAGTTCATGTAAAAACTGCTTTGCAATTTCCCCGTCCACAGGCAAGTAGCCCCGTACGTACTGACCGAGTTCATTGAGATCGTCCAGGATTTGACGAGGAGTCATTGCGGCTTCAAAGGCACTGCCCGTTGCATCGAGTGGGGTATCCCAGAACTGATCTTTTAAATAGTTTTCAAAAGCCGCGCGGTAGTCTTTCTTATCTTTCGACAACGCCACTATCGATTCCCGAGCGGCTTGCACAGGGGTGTTTTCCAACATGCGTTTCAGCACCACCCATTCCTTTTGCTGTGCACGTGCGAGACTGCGCATGGTTCTGAAATGCGCAATGCGTGTTTGCAGTTCCTTGCGAGCTTGCGGGTCTGTTACCGATGTGAGAGCTCCTTCATGTGCCGCCAACTGCTTTTCCGCTGCCTCAGCAACTTTTATCGGGTCTTCCTTTGCCCTTTTAACCGCTGCCATTTTTCGGCCAAGTTCAGTGGAAAATACGGTAAAACTGGGAAGTATTAGTTGAGGCAAAGCACGCACAAACAACGTATCCGCTATTCGATCGCGAAGAATTTTATCGCCCTGCAAAAGCTCAAATTCCCGGAAGATTGTTCCCATTAATTTGGCCAGTTGCTCAGGCGCCTTGGGATCCTTGCTTCTTAACGCTGCTTCAATCGCCTGAAACTTAGCGCTGATTGCGACATTCCAAATACCAAACTTCTCCGGTGCATTGCTGGCAATTTGCGAACGCAGGTAAAAAACATATTCGGCAGGTGAAACCTTGGCTTTTTCAGACTGATAGGATCCAAACACTTGCCGAAGCCATCCAATAAGTGCAGTACGCGATTTTGCGCGTGCCTCTTTATCCTCCCCAACCCACGGAGCGCCTATCCACACTTCGAGCAAATTGTCTATTTCAAGCTCAAACGGATTGCGCCCAGGTGGAACTGAAGCAGCCGCAGACGCATCAGCCTGCGAGGAAACACCGTTTGCTGCCTTTGGTGATTGCTCCTGCGGTTTTGCCGGCACATTGCCTGACGCAGTTTTCGGCGCAGGCTTCTTGGAAGCCGGCTTTTTCTCGCCGTCAAAAGGCGGGGGACTATCTTTTGAGTACGTAGAGAGCAGATTCTCGACTGTTCGCTCAGTAAGGGTTGAAAAACGCCATTGGTAAAGCGCACGGATTTTCGAATCTTCTAATGACGCCCGAGCCTTGGATACCCATTCTTCCAAATCACACCGTTTGGACTCCTCCATCCCTGTCTTGGCATCAAGAAAGTTTGCTCTGACGACGTCTGCACCAAGGGTCCTAATCGATCCTGCAAATTCTTCAGTTTGCCTAGCCAGCCCATAGCGTGCAATTAAGAAATCAACCGGAAGCGAGGTATCCAAAAAAACCTCGTACTGCAGCAGGGTGGACAAACTCTCCTCCACCACTTTTTTAGATGCTTGGGAATTTTCCACATGGTGCTTTTCAAGGGGGGACCAAAGGTATTGGTCGTACAAACGTTTGGCGAAACTCTCGGCAGCAAATGCGTACTGGCGGCCGGCCGTCGTTCTATTTTCCAGCCATTCATGAAGCGGCTTAAAAGCCTTCTCAAAGTCCGCTGCCACTTCAGAGCGGCCTGACTGTTCGGTCGCTTCCAAAGTAGCATGGAACCGTCGAATAACCATCAAGGCAAGCACTTTGAAACTGGGAATATCGGGAAAATAGCGCTTCAGATCTTCGTCAGTCACCTCAGCAGTGTCCTTCACTTTTTCTCGGAACCACAGTTTCATTTCACTGGCCAGTCGCTCGACGTTTCTATCGGCAATAGCCGCTATCGCTCCCTTCATTTCGTGATAACCGGGCTTAGTGCTGGCATCAGGCACATCAAAACTGTAGCCATAGCCATGCCCCTCGCCATCGTCGATTAAAAACCACGGATTGACGGCTGGCATCACACCATGCACCTGCTTTGGACTGCCTTTGTCTAACGACCGAGCTCGTTCACTTTCATAAGCTTTCGTGTACGCATGGTGAACGTTCCAGGACCCCGGCCCATACGAGAAAATTCCATTATCCGGGAAGAAACTCCACAACCAGTGGTCTTCCCAATTCACAAGCCCCTGCATATGCCTCTGTGCGTGGTCGGCTCGCCAGGCATCGCGCGCAACCGAAGAAGCTTTTTCCGCATACGCATAGGTGAGCTGCTGTGCCTGCTGTCCTGAATCAAAATGCTTGTCCAATTCGTCCTGGTCACACAGAGCGGGGTGATGAGCGCAAATTTGATCCGTGATGGACGCAGCCGCTTTATTCAGTTCTGTCTTGTGGGAATTGATCACTTGCTCCCAGCGCTTTTTTAACTTCCGATTCCACACCTCGATAAGCTGTTTATAGGGGAGATTTTCCTCACCAAAAAAAGAAACAATGTAAGCCAGCAGTGCCTTTGAATGAGTATCGAACTCCTCATCCAAAAGCAGCTGTTCAAGCACACGTCTGATATTTTCTGAACCACTGACATTTTTAAGACCATCCACGACAAGCGCCGCCCACAAAGGCAATTGTTCAATCCGCACCGAAGAGAAATTTGTTTGGCCGCTCGCACCACTTTCCTCGGTAACCCACCTGGAGAAAGGGAGCTGTTGCATTTGCAGTCGAACTTTTAAAAGTTTGTGACGCAATGACAGGTCATCGAGCGGAGTCTTGCTCTTGCTATCAGCGGCATCTATCAGCAAATCAGCAAGCGCTTGGGGCTCGCCAAGCAGGGCCGAGAGTGTGCTCAGAGCCAGCGTTTGAGCCGCCTGAAAATACTCGGGACTTACAGGAGTGGGCTCGTTACCTGTCTGCTGCCATCTTTGGACAACAGCTAAAACCGCTTGTGCAAAAACCTGAGCCCACCATTCGCGCTTCTCTGCTCGCATAAAGGTTCGATAAAGCTCCAGTGCCTTGTCTGAAACGGTGGGTCCCTGTCTTCCATCCGGTGGGAAAAGCTGCTTCTCTGGAGGAAGGAATTTATTAATGATAAAAAGTTCAGTGACCAAGGGAATGGTGACAAAGTCTATTTCAGCAGCCAAACGAAGCCCATGGTTATGAGCTCCTTCTTCCTTCGGTCTCGGAATTTGAAGGGTAAGCACGACTTCCTCAAGCTGATCCATCCGCTTTTGTCTTTTGGGATCGAAAAAGCAAAAGGTTTTTCGGCCCGCACACCGATCAAAGCGTCCCTCTTCTTGATTGAGCTCCTGGCCGGCAAAGATTTTTCCAGCGGTTGTTTGAGGACTCATTTGATGGGCAAGCTTTTCTCCTGCTTCGGGTTGAACTTCGAAATCAGGGGGGGAGCTGATTTGAGCCGTACTCTTTTTGACCCACAGATACTTCGCAATCAATCTATAAAAGTTTCTTAAGGTTTGAACCCAATGAACGTACTTTCCTATTTCAATGTCAGTAATCGGACCGTCGGGATTTCCGCTAAGGGCATAAAAGAAAGTGAGCATGAGTGGATTTGTTCGATTGAAGGTCTGTGTTTTCTCCGGCTCATCTAGTTGCGCAAATCTTTGCCCCCAAATGAGTGGTTGGCAGCGGGTTCCGTTAGGCCCCTCCAAGACATCCAGTTGTGCGTGTTCTTCCTCATCCAGCAGAACGTAAGGGACCTGGCCAATTTCAGCTTTATAAGTCTCAAAAAAGTGGGCTAGCTGAGTCTGAGCACTGGTCAAAGAGTCACTGAGCAACTTCAGTAAACGCTCGGCTTGCATTTCACTCAGGTCCTCGGGAACAGCAACAGGACTCGGGCAGCGGGAATAAGGCAAAATGGTGGTATAGTTTTCGACTGTATAAAGATCTAAAATTTTTGGGATTAATTTTCGAACAAAGTAGCTTACTCGCCACGATGCCAGTTCCAACTGCTTTCGAGTTTTTGCCCGATCCTCTTTTCGCTTTTCGATGTACTGGGGAGTTTTAAGAATAGCATCCGGATCAATCGTCGCAGGCTTGGGCTTGGGCTGAGGCTTGGGCAAAGAAGGTGGGATGAAAGCTTCTTTACCTGTAACGACGTCCACCCACTTTCCCGACCAGCCTTTTCCAGCAGTATGTGTGCCCTCAAAGCGGATGAGGCCAAAGTCTTGCAACTGCAAAGGCCCAGGATTGCCGTTATTTTGTTCGTATAGTTTTCGATACTCTTCTGCGTTTTTTCCTTTAGTAGAGCTGTACCACCTACCATCCGTGCTTAGCCATATTGGGGTTTGCGGAGATTTCGGGTCTAATCCATCTTCATCAATCTCTTCATCCTCCGATTCTTCGCTTGCCGCAGAATCAGCAGCCTCTGAATTCATCGCTTGTCTTGGGGCAGGATTATTATTGGAGGGCTGTGCCGCCATCACCCAGACTTGTGGGGGAAAAGCAAGCCACACGCACAGATAGATTATCAAACCACGGTACACAGTATCCCCACCAAGCTTTCCTAAAATCATCAAATTGAAAAGGCAGCTTTATAGCAATTTTTATGCGTTGGGTCAATAGGTTAGACGCATTGCAGCCTAAGAAAATTATTTATAGCGTTATTTTTTCACTTGCTTATCCAGCCCCATGTGTCATAGAAAGATTCAAGTCAACAAGAATCGGTGGGAGGGGACAAAAGCAATGAAACTTTATATGAAGGATCGCAATATGTTAAAGAATTTTAGCTGTTTCGCTCTTCTATTATGCCTAGCGTTAACAATCGGCGTAGGACCCAATGCTTTTGCTAAAGGTGGGGCAGCAGCATTGGAAGCGGGTGCCGAACAATTGACCCAGTTGAAGGCTGCATTAACTCTCCTTAATGAAGGCAAAGCCTCACAGGCGGTTAGATTTTTGCAGGGCATGAATAACCCAGCAGCGGCCGGTCTTGCCAGAGCATTGAATGTTGCCCGCTTAAAAGGAGTCACTTTCAACACGCTATCCCCCGAACAAATGGAGCAGGCAGTGCAGTTTGCGCGATCCAATGGAGTGGCTGCCGCCTTAGGACGTCTGGAGTCTGCAGTTTCCGCGACAGAAAAAAATTCCTCTTTTTCATTGGTCGCAGCACTCGGTATGACCGTGGAAGATCGTCCCCCGGTCCCATGCACGGGCAAAAGTTGTGCGCCCACTGCTCGTTTTACTTCAAGCCGTGTCGGGGAAGGCAGCGCCGATGCCCGTTTCCAAGCGGTTTTCAACGAAGTTTTTAGACTTTCTGGTGGCGATGGAGCAAAGCTCGGGGTGAACCAGACAACTTTGCAACAAGTCGTTTCAAAAATGAACAACTTAAGCAAGCAACCAAACGGTGATGACATGATGGGCCGGATTGCAGCTGTCTGGCAGGCAGCTTCGAAAACGCATCTCCACTGTGCTGTATCACAACAGGAAGCTTGCAGAACAATGGGCCTCAATGTTGCCATGGGCTTGATTGCAAGCCCCGTTCTGGATGAAGGTGGTCCGCCTGCAGTGCGATTTGCAACCGAGGGTCTGTTCCCGTCTTTTCCCGAGGATAGAAAAAAGGGTGCTGTATACGACCACGCAGCCCTACTGAGCGGGGCACAGAACGTCCTGGCGACTCCACAGAGCCAGTGGGAGCCGACCATTCGATCCTGCTTTTATGGCAAATATGTAAATTAAGTTCTGTTGTTTATCCAAAGCGGCGGCATCAGGGAGTGACGCCCAACGTGCAAACAACATGAAAACGATACTTGCTTTGCTATGGGCTGTACTTTTGATAGCGAGTTGCGTGTCCCGTCCGCCCAAACCGACAAAGCATATTGAAACCAACGTTTCCATTCTTTACCAGTCCAACCGGGAGGGTGAAATGGCTTCCTGTGGCTGCCATTCCCATCCCTTTGGGGGGCTTGACCGGGAAGCGAATCTCCTCAGCCAAGTACGAAAACAACAACCTCATGTGATTTATGTTGATTCCGGCAATATGCTTGCTCTTGAAAAACCTCAACACTTGGACCACGCCAGAACAAAAGCAAAAGCGCTTATTGAGATGTTCAATGTGATGGGGCTTGATGTGTTTGCGCCAGGCCCCCAAGATTACCTACTTGGAATCGATTTCCTAAAAGACTTGTCCACAAAGGCGAAATATCCGTTCATCAGTTCCAATGTCTTCATCGAAGGTAAACCGGTCTTTCAGCCCTACGAGATCATCGAAAGAGGTGGTGTAAAGTTTGGTTTTTTTTCGGCCATTCCCAAAGAGTCTGTAGCCAATAGCAAAGTGACTGTCCATGAACCATTAGGTATTTTGAATAAGACATTGCAACGGCTCGAAAGCCAGGTGGATATCGTCGTACTATTGTCGGGACTTTCTTCAGCCGACAACGAAAAAATTGGCAATGATGAAAAAACAGTCCATTTGATCATTGGAAGCGCAAAAAACGTCGTTATCGAAAACCCCTATTGGTTTAAAGGTCACAGTTTACTCGTTGACGGAGAAATTCGCGGCATGTCACTGGGAAAACTGGACCTCGAGCTTAAGCTACCCTTTAAGGGCTTTTATTCAATGCCCATTGTTGAACAAAATCTCGCAGCGCTCAGTTACTGGGAGACGGAACGCGAGCAAGGCCGCGCGCAAGCTGCTAACCACTATATTGACCGCATTCGCAGGCATAAGTGTCTTGCTCCCATCGAAGGGGGAACCGTGTATACCAATGCACTCGTCGATTTAGACGAAAAACGGTTTGGTGCTAAAAATCAAATTTCGGCCCTAATAAAACGCTATCATCAGACAGTCCGCACATCAGCCATCGAGAACTCTAGGGGAAAGTGATGAGTCCGAAATCCTGGGTTATAATAAAATCAGCGCTTTTAGTTTAGACCATGCAACGAACACTGCTTCTTATCCTGTGGGAATGCACAAGTCCCCTTTTCCATTCGAAACGCTTCTGGGTAGGCTTGCTCTTGGCTGCAAGTCTCTTGACCTATCGAGCCTTTAAAAAGCGGGGACGCGACTTTTTCTCTTTCCAAAACTTAAGGCCCGCTCTTCCCGATTTGCTGAGTGCCGGCTTTGTCTTTCTATGCTCATTTTTAATTGGAAGTTTATACATGAAAGACGCACTTCAAAGTAACGAAGTCGTCTTTTTCATCCCCACCAAGGGACATTCCCTGCCCCCCTCCGATTATGGATGGCTGCTGGGCAGTACTGCGCTCATTCTTTACGGCATTTTTCGGCTCGCAATGGGGCGTACGGTTGCGGTGCTTTTTTGTCTTTGTGTTGCGGCTTCTAATTTCCAGTTATTTCAGGTTGGCTCCTCGCCCTTAAGGGATTATCTGCGTGTCCCTTATCTACTCGCTTTGCTTTTTTTCATGGGGGCCTTGGTACGATGGGGCACGTCTTACAATCGATTTTTGAAGCTATCGGGAGCGATGGGACTCACTATCGGCCTTGGACAGTATCTGCGCGAAGAACTCATTTTTTTTTCCGTGCCGGCGGTCCTGACCATTCTCGCGTTTTGCCCACCCGGGGTATGCTTGCGAAAGCGATTAGGGGGGCTGGTCGTTTTTCTTTTCTGTCTTTATATGACCGTGCCTTTCCCCCTCGTACGTTTTCATCCACTCGAGTTTGCTGCGGGGTATATGTCCCCAATGGATCAGGAATTGAAACTATCCAGGCCACCTTATGACATAGGATATCTCTTTATAGACGAACATATTGGTGCGAACACTGAACTGTTCGGTTCACTTTATCCGGACATGCCACCGAGGCTTGCATTTATCCGGCCCTATCTTTCCTATTTTCCTGCTGATTTACTGGTTCGGATTTACGCATCCCTCAGCCGCGTTTTTGAGCTCGCGTTTGTCTACCAGCTTGCTCCGCAAGGCGTGCATCAAGCCTGGCTGACACATTTATATTCAATCAAATCGTTGGTTCAGAGCGCCTTATTTCCGTTCTCGATCCCCTTGGCAGTCTTCACTTTCTTATGTCTGGCTTTGTGTTCCTTACGGATGGCTGGCCTGTACCTTGTGTGGAGCTGTTTTGTCGGAGCACTGATTACGACACAATTTTTTGGGCGTAATTTTGCCTATATGGAATTTTTGTCATGGTGGAATTTTGGCTTTTTAACCCAATTAATTTGGAAACTATCGAGGCGTCAACTGCCGCGCCCTACAATCAAAACACTGTTGCGGTGTACGGCTTTGACTATGGCATTGATCGTTTTGGCAGCAGGCTCTTTGTTTGCTCTGAGGAAATATCAGACGGTAAAAGTGCAGGAACTGTTTTACAAGTATGACCACGCCGCAACTCAAATCTTTCCCAATCAAATAGAGTTTTCAAAAGATCGAGCACTTTTTTTACGGCCCATTTCCAAAGATCCCTTTGAACTACTTGTTGCGCGCTTCGTATCCAATGGATGTCCAGTGCAAACTGTGCATGCCGTCTTGCAATATCAGAAAGCTTCCGGAAAAAACTCCCGATTAGAATGGTCGCGCACTTTGCAAATTCCAATTTCCAAGACCGCAGCCGCCAGTCTTTATTTTCCGGCTTGGTCAAGATTTATTGGAATTGAGTTACCGAAAGAAGCCAGTGCGTGTTTAAGAAGTTTTGAACGAATCCACGACCCATACCAGTTACCGCTGTTAGCCACGGTACTGACCGGGTCTCAGACACCTTTGTTCCAACGACTGGGCAATGATGACACTTCTCGTTCGTCAGACTCGACCGAACAGAAAACGAGAACAACTCCAGCACAAGAACTTGATATCAATTTTGTGGCGCCCATTGCCAAACGCGGTCAGCACGGCTTTCAAATCGAAGGTTTTGCAACTTCCCCAAAAGATCCTCACCGTTACCCCAGTCTCGACCGGTCGCGCTCCACTTTGTCGTCTGCCTTGTACCCCAGTGCAAGCGTTTCTCAAATTGATACCGATCTTCTTCTGACAAAGCCAGTTTCGACCTCCCGCGGAAGCCTATTTCTTGTAGAGGGTTTTAATCGAGTAGCGGCGGTTTCGATAGGACTCTTGCGTGATGGCATGTACGCCGGACATGTCACGATTTCTGAAAGAGGGCCCTTTGTGGTTTTATTAAGGGCCGAATACGACGGAAACTTCCAACTCGGTATAGCGAATAATTTTTCCTGGTATACCTCGCTAGAGACCCGAATGACCATCGATAAGATCGGACTGTTTCAAAGCACCCGTTCCTTCTCGTCTAATCCTTAAGCGGAACAGATGCTTTATCATCGTCCATGAGTCGCCCACAAGTTTCACATTAGAATTTCGACGCTCGCCCATATAGATCACGGGCAGTTCCTCTAACACAACCCGTTTTTTTTCGCAGAACCAAATAAGCTCTGTGGAATAGAAGTAGTCTCGGGTCATGACATGATCGCAGAGTTCTCGTGCTAACTCTTCCCGGATAAAAATAGTGCCTTGTGAGTCTTCCACTCTCATGCCTAAAATGAGATACCTCAAGTAACGGAAGATGCGACTCGCAAACTTTCTCTTCCAAGGCATCTTTACCTGACTCTCCGAATGCGCTTTTGAACCGATAGCTAGCTGCAATGAGCTTTTCCGAGTCAATCTTTTTACAAATGACCTGAGATCCGAAAATCCAAAAGGCAAATCCGCAGCACTGAGGACGAGCCATCTTTGAGATGGCCGTGAACTTCTGTTCTTGCCCGATAACGCAAGCTGGATACCGCTATGCCAGGCATGCCCCAGTCCCTTGGGTAAATCGCACAGAGTTTGAACCGACACATTGCCGAATTGGCCAGTCAATGAGCGGGCGATCTCCGCGGAACGATCACGGCTGCCGTTTTCAGCGAGAATAATCTCTGCACAACGGCATTGCTGAAGACTGGTGATCAATTCCTTCACCGTATCCGCAAGAATGTTTGCTTCGTTGTGAACCGGAATAATGTACGTAACGTCAAGCACAGCGAGCTCTGAGCTTGCAATTAAATTCATCCCTGATTTCTCAGAAAAAAGACTGTTCATTTTGTGATTTTTTGAGACCTGTATCGGAGTAAACGGGCTGGATTGCCAACGACGATTGCACAACCGGGTACGCTGCTCACAACAACTGCCCCAGCACCCACGATGGCATAAGACCCAATTTCTGTTGGAGTTGATTCACTACCACAGACAACCACCGCATTCGCACCAATTGAACAACCTTGCCTGAAAATTGTTCTTCCAGCAGTCCAATCAGAATACGGATTGCCTTCCAAGTCCGTGAGACCGATATGTTTTTCATTGGTTGTTTGACAATTTGGACCAAAAAAGACGAAATCCTCCGCGGTCACTCCGGCGTACAGGTTCACTCCGTTTTGAACTTTACAATGTTCACCTAAGGTAACATTCGGACCAATATGCACCTTTTCACCAATAATGCAGTTTTTCCCAATTTTTGCTCCCGACATTACATGCGAAAAAGCCCAGATCTTTGCTCCCTCTCCGATTGTAACGTCTTCATCAATAATGGCGGTGGGGTGAACAAAGTAAGCGTTTTCATTACTTCGGTAAGCAACCTTCAGTCTTCTGTTTTGCATCTATCCCCTCTTGGTAAGCTTGACTTGTAACGGTATGCTAAAATGGTTTTAAGCAACGGGTAATGTAAGTGAGTCTTCTCTATCCTTTTCGGAAAAAGAGTTAGATTACTTAACGCCCTGTAACTACGCCCTGCCATGGCACGAGGCAAAGCATGATTCAAATTGTGTTAGTTGGTTTAGGCAAGATGGGCGGTAATCACTTTCGCATACTTTCTGCGATGAGCGGCTGCCGAATCGCCGCCGTGGTTGATAGCGATCCGCAACTGGCCAAAGAGTTTGGAGACCGAGGAAAATGCCCTGCTTTTGCGAGTTTGGATGCCGCTCTTCAGGAAGTGAGGCCCGAGGCGATTGTCATTGCAGCGTCCACCTCCACCCATTTTGAGCTTGCATCGCTGGCACTGAAAAACAAGATACCTGTTTTAGTGGAAAAACCCATTGCAGCAACGGTCAAGGAAGCTCTGCACCTGTGTCGACTCGCCTGCGAAACTCAAACACCTTTTATGGTAGGCCATGTTGAACGTTTCAATCCGGCCGTTGTCACGGCCCATCATTTAATTCGAACGGGTGAGTTAGGGGAAATCTTAACAATCAGCTCTAAACGAGTCGGGGGTAATCCCAGTGACCAGAAACGAGCTGGCGATGTATTGGTCGATTTGGCTGTCCATGACCTCGACCTTTTTAAAACGCTTCTCGGTAAAGTGCCTCAGCTTATCTCATGCGTTGGCTATGGTGACCAAGAAATCCATTGTGCAACCCTGTTGCTAAAAGTAGGGAAAACGCTCGTGGATGCACACGTTAATTGGCTAACCCCAGTAAAAGTTAGGGAAATCCAAATTATCGGATCGAAAGGCTACTGCTTCTTAAACCTTATCACGCAACAGGCAACGCTCGTTCGCCAAAACCCTCTTCTCACTCAGGCTGAAATACCCAAAGAATTCTTTTTTGACTCCTATCTGAAATCCTTTGCACAACCAGATAAATTGCAGATTGGTATTCAGCAAAAGGAACCACTGCAGCAGGAACTCACTGCTTTTATCGCGGCAATAACCGGCCACCTTACTATGCCTGTTCCTCCGGAAGATGGTCTGGATGCCTTAAGAATTGCGGATCAAGCTAGAAAGACTATTCTCAACACTGAACATTGCTCTGCCACTAGTCTATAAGCGCAGGCCATTGTCTTCCAGGTTGGTCTCCACAAATTCTTGTGAGAGAGGCTGTATGAACGGTCTTTTGGAGCGTCCGTTTAGTTGAAAAGGTGATGAAACTTGTTGAGCTGTAATCGGGTTGGGATCAACTACCGACGATCTGAGCCAACCGTTCCTGGATGGCTTTCACAATCGGGCCAGGGAGCCGTTGCTCGCGTAACAACCCTGAGAGTTTTCGCTGCTCAAAGGTTCGGTGTAATTCAGGAAGCGAAGCAAATCGGCGCCCCTTGCGTGTCCCTAAGTAGAGAGTATCGATAAGTGCTTTCTCGGCAGTGGCCATCCGGAACGGGATGTAACTCTCGCTCCATTCGATTCCCAAGAGCATCATTTCGGGTTTCAGCTGAAAAAACTCGAAACGACCAATGCAAGTAGCGAGTTTTCTTGAGTGTCCTGTCGTCGCAACCTGGATCACGGGGGAAATTTGGGAGATTGCCCCGTGGCGATGGAGTGCAGTAAGAAACGAAACGTACCCTTGTTCCTGTCCGAGGAGCACAGGGACACAGGCAAAGGCGGTGAAATGCGGATGGTTTGGCCGCCCCCAGACACCGCGGGTGATGCGAATGATGTCGCCATGTTTCTCAAGAATCCTGAGATGGTGCGACGCCCCCGAAAACGATAACCCGTGTGTTATGGCGAACTCGCGGGTGGAAAAGACAACGCTCACGCTTGCCTGCTTAATCGCCATTTTTCAACACCTCGGCAACCGTTTCTTTCATAGAATCCCACGCCTCTTTCCCCTCGTATCTACTCCGGTCGACATCCTCCAGGTACTCAAGCACGTGACCTGCGAAGTCTTCATGGGTAAGCAAGTGCAGGTTCTTCCCGGCTTCGACTAGTGTTGACCGCTTCAGCACTTCCGCTGGCTTTACATGTTTCAGGTAACCGGCATCAGCAAGGACTTGCAGGTCGAAGACATCACGGGCTTGCGTAAGCTCCCGGTTCGCAAGAGCCACTATCTTTTGCAGAACAGCTGATTCTCCGGTGTAATGAGGACACGGAAAAGCTAATCGCTGGTAGGTGCGCGCAATCTCCGGGTCCACCCGATCCACCAAATGGGATAAAGACTCTTTAATTCGTCGCGAAAACTCGATCTTCGTGGGTAGCTCTTCACCTGCCGAAGTAACGAGGCGAACCCGAAAGCGTTGTACCGTTTCGGTCTGTTTGGCTTTCGAAGAGTCGTTGACGAGCAATCGATCAATTCCGTACATTCGCAGACTGCGGCTAAACGCCGCATCTTCCAAAATTTTGTAGCCGTTCTTCTTAAGCGTATGCACTGCCCCGCCAAGGACATCGATATCCATATCCTCAGAATAGCGTGGGCTGTGGAAGAAAAAACGGAGATTTACCCCACCCTTAACGATATAGAGCTTTGGATCGGAGATCCTCAGTAGCCATTCGAGGAAGAGAAAATGGAAAACTTCTCGTTTTTTGCGGTCTGAATCCATCGATCCATTATGAACCTGAATTGACGTATTCTTCAATCCAAATACGTTATATCTATCGGATAGGAGGGGCAATCTCTACAACATTACCCACGCGCCTTCAGATGAGGCCCGAAGGACCTACATTTCTTGGCGCGTTAGCGCTACACGTTTTCTTCGATGTTGGTCTCCACAAATTCTTCTGAAATGTGGATTGCTTGGTACGCAGAAGCTTCGCTGTCCGGAAACACGGTACGCTGCTTGGCGGCACAATGCCTCTGTAAGTCGGAAAAGATTCCTTTCCGGATTGGGTAATCGATATTGTGCAAGATAACCTGTTTGGCCAGCCTGGTCTTAAGATTGACGACAATCGGGGCCTTCAGGTTCGCGGTCATTTTCATTGGGTCGCTCGGAATAGTGATAATGGCAAAAACTTTTGCGCAATTCAGAGTATTGAGCTTGAGCAGCCTTCTGTCTTCATCCATTAATTCCACTTTATAATTGAGCTCAAAAATTTGTGGTTCAAGAAGTGGAAAGGCCACGCTCGGTTTTTTCAGGGCCTGCAGCCAAAGAAACAATGAATCATCCACTCGTTCAACCAATACATACTGATGGATTTTGGAAAATCCGAGCATGCCTTCTGGAAAATTAACAATATCATTGTCCTCCACCTGAATTGAGCCGAAGCGGGTGGTCTCAACCATCATAGGCACTCTCCCGGTTTGTAAATATAAATAAGGCTGGGTAACGATTGTATGTTAGCTTGCGCGCAGTAACTTCGCAACTTTTTTCACTTGATCGGGCTCGGACTGAGCAGCGGATTTGTTTTGCTCTTGGATGGCTAGATAAACTTCTTCTCGGTGGATTTTAGTATCACGCGGCGCCTCAATTCCTAAACGTACCTGCCGACCTTTTATCTGAACGACGACAATTTTGATATCGTCGTCTATCGCAATACTTTCGCCAAGTTTTCTGGTCAGTACCAGCATAGGAAGGCGATGCTTACCTCTATAGTCTTCATCGGCAAATCCACATCAAGCTTAATAACTTTTTTAGAAAAACGTGTCGCTACGGATACTCAGTAGATGTCTTCACGTCTGTGCTCAAAGACTGGCATCTTTTTACGCACTGAGGCAATTTTTTCTTCGTCTATTTCACCGACCAAGAGAGCTTCCCCACTATCGTTAGCACTCCCTATCACAATTCCGTAAGGATCAACAAGGCAACTTGAGCCGCCAAAGACCATCTCCCCGTCCTGGCCTACACGATTTGCCGCCACCATATAGAGTTGGTTCTCAATCGCCCGGGCCGCACATAAAATTCTCCAATGCTCGATTCTTGACCTTGGCCAAGCAGAAACAAGCACAAGCACCTGTGCACCTTTTAAAGCAAGGGACCGCGCAAGTTCGGGAAATCGTAAATCGTAGCAGATCAAAAGACCGAACTTCAGTCCGCCGATTTCCATGATCTCATAACTATCACCGGGCGACAGGCAATGGTGTTCGTAGACAGGCGAACAGGCAAATAAATGCGTTTTGCGATATTTTCCAATCAGAGTGCCGTC
>JACQOU010000134.1 GCA_016207775.1 Deltaproteobacteria bacterium | reverse complement strand
GGAATTATAAAGATCACTGATAAGCGGGTGAAGGCCAAGCATCCGATTGGAAAGCGCATGATTCAGGTTGAAAAGAATAAAAAGCCATATTTCAATAAACTGCTGGTGCGGGAAACGTTGAAGCAGTGGAATTTACCCTATTACTTTCTAGATTTTGAAACTGTCGCGCCGCCCATCCCTAGACATAACAATTTGAGACCCTATCAAGCTTTTCCGATCCAGTTCAGCCTTCATATCCTGAAAAAGCCAGGCGTAGAACCGCAACATTTCGAGTATCTTCATCAAGGCAAAGACGATCCGAGATCTGCTATCGCAAAAGCACTTTGTAAATGGATTGGCCTGAAAGGTGACATACTTGCGTTTAATGCAAGCTTTGAAAGACGATTCCTCAAAGAACTCGCGGATGCAGTTCCAAAATACGCTTCCAAATTATTGGCAATGTCCGAGCGCATGGTGGACCCACAACAGCTTTTCCGTGAGGCTGTATACTACTCTGGATTTTTGGGCAGCTTCAGTTTAAAGAACGTAGCGCCGACTCTCCTTGGAAACCAGTTTGATTATAGTTTGTTAGATATTTCCGAGGGTGGCGGTGTTGAATATTTTTTCAATGAACTTGTTCAAGACAATATATCTCCTCGGCGCAAGAAAGAGCTTTGCTGCCAAATCCTAGAATACTGCAGGGTGGATACGATCGCATTGGTGGAGCTTGTAAACTGGCTCGTTAGGAATGCCCGAAAGAAATAAACAACATAACTCCAGTCACCGCCCAGGGCGCTGGACGTTGTAAGCAAATCCGCTCCTGACGCCTTTGAAACACCCATTGCGAGCTGCATTTTAAGCAGGGCTGCACAATTTCCTAAGGTACAGGGCTAAAGTGCTTCTCCTTCCAAGTACTGTCGTCTTGGGTGTTTTTCCGGCTTATCCTAATCTTTACAATCCTGCCGGCTATATCTGGCATCGCTGACATCTTCCACGATCATGTCTTCGTTGTCAGATGTAGTGCATCTGACCAAACTTAAACACAAGAAGACACAAATTAGTAACTTTGGCGCCCACTGGCTTCATTACCGACCTTCCGGATGTAAATCTGATCGCTGCCCGCTAGTCGATTGCCATGATTTAAACTTTGGGAACATTGGTTAAAGAGAACGCTTTTCACGATGTCGGCTAATAAGATTGAGATTCTTTCCGACACAATCAACAATTGGACTAAGCTTCCAGCCGGTTTCTTGAATAGCTGAGCTTTTTGGCTCTTTAGTTCACCAATAGTGCACACCATGGCCAAAAGCCAGGCCATTCTGGCCCATTTGTAGTCACACATAGCTTGCCCTACTGAATCAAAACTCATGGCCTCATAATTGCTTGCAGAGATTACATTGGAAAAACTTCGGAGACGATAGTATGGGCTTGATCGTAATAAAAATCGAGCGGGATAACTTGGGAAAAGACAAAGCCATTTTTGGAACGCTTATGATTGAGCGCCCCTTTGGACCGGGGGTTTCATATCCGAAACGTTGGTACACTTTGGAGCGGCCATGGATCGAAAATCTCAAGGTGGTAAGCTGTATTCCCGCTGGCAGGTACCCAGCGCATATTCGGCGGGACCACGACCCCTGGCGAATCGAGCTTGAAAACACGGGAAACAGGACCAATATTCAGATTCACAATGGTACTATTCTTGAGCATATCGAAGGCTGTATTCTTGTCGGCACCTACCGAACAGACTCACGGGTAAAAAATTCTGTCACAGCTATGGCTGAAATTTTGGGAGAGACGCTCCACTACGAAAAAAGTCCTCAAATTGTCGTGAACATAATCGACCATTTACAAGTAAATTCCCAAGCAAGAAATTCAGAGAGGGTCACCTCATGATCACAATTGCTCGGATTACCGTATTGTGCTTTTGCTGTTTCCTGTGTGACGAAAGTTTTTCATCTCCCACCAAGAAAGACTCCGGTCCTGTGCAATACCGGAAGAAAGTTGAGCAAATATCCAAGATATTACATGACCACCCTAACGATGCTGCCCAGAAGCTGCTGGACCTGCTTCCTACAGAAAAAAAAGAATTTGAGTACTTATGCTGGCAATCACCGAAGCCTGCTTGCGATAATATTCTGATTGATAATCTAAAGCCTCTTTTAAGTACCGAATCACAATACAGGCGACCTCTGGCCATAAAGATTGCCAAATTGGCCTCCATTCTTAAATTCGAGTCAGACGGGCCAGATTATGTTCAGGATGTCTGGCGTGCCCTCTGCCTTCAACAGACCAAATACTTTATCGAAGGTCTCGAAGCTTTGCCAACCGAACAGGCGCAAGATAGAGCCCTTAAATTCCTAAACGAGGATTTTCATGAAGGAGACACCTACCAGTTCCTAAGCTGTGTTAAGAAGTTACGGGAACAAGGTTACGAAAAATGGGCCAAGCGAGCTGAAAAATTTCACAGCCCCGTGAAACGTGTCCGTCATTGAGATGCGTCGAAGGTTCCCACCATCTTACTCTCCCGGTAAAAAACATGATTTGCACGGGCGCGACAGGATATGATATACGCGACTGCTAATGTCGTTCACAGCCTTATTAGCAAAAAAAAAAGTTTAACAACAGCCAAGTTTTGGCTTTCCTCAGGTAACTGAATGGAGACATGTGGAAAGTTTGGTCAAGAATCAGAACATCAGAAGTGAAATTCGATTTCTGTTTCTAGCGAATTTCTTGACTATATCTGGTACGTCTTTAGCCTTTATTCCCCTTGCAAAATACTTCTCATCCAGTTTGGGACTGGGGCTTTCCTTCTCTGTTCTCCTAATCGCCAGACTCTTACCCGGTTCTCTTTTTGCAAATGGTTATGTCCACCTTGCCAATCGATTCGGCATTTTCAAAGTAATCATGTTTTCCCAAATGGTTGCTGGAATACTCTCTTTGGGGCTGCTGGTTGCAGTTCACTTTTCCGAAACATACTTAGCGTTAGTGTCTTTCTCTCTTGCGTGTACAGCAGCTGCGCCATTGATGTCTTTCTTTCCAGGAGTCGTAAATCGACTGTCGGAATCAGAGAAAGCAGCCACATCTGGATTTTCAAAGTGGTACTTTGCACAATATCTTTCACGTGTAGTAACCACTGCATTGGGTGGTTACTTGGAAGGATGCTTGAGCATCAATGTATTCATCTTACTTGACTCCTTGACGTTTTTTTCTGCGTTCCTAATTTGGCGATACTCAGAGCGTCTTGGTCCCATCATCAATAAAGCTGATTCTGAGCCGGGGTCGAATGGATCTAGCTGGAGAATTTACGTCTCAACGATCAACCTTACGAATTTCACCCGGCAAATCTTCTCCGGGGCATTAAGTCCCCTACTTGCTACGATTATTACTTTCCGATTCCTAAAAGGCAGCGCCACGATAGGTAACCTTTATCTATTCTTGGGACTCGCTGCTATGGCAGGATCTGCGCTAGGTCCCTACCTGAAAACCAGTTTTTTACTTGTCGGTTTAGGTACTGCTCTTGAGTTCACGCTGGTAGTTATTTCCCTATGCTCTTCCACGCTACCCTTATTTTTCGTGTGCCTCATTTTGTCTACAGTGATAATGGCGCGCGTGGAGGTTGGCCTTCAAACCATGTTTATTTCCAGGAATTCAAAATCAGAGTCAGATCTTCGAAGTGCTGTCTTTGCCGGTACCCACAACGCGGGCCTGTTGCTTGGCTTAATAATGTATACGCCATTATCTCGAAATAACGAAACCCAGTCAGCTACCCTGCTGCTGTCCATTCTTGCTCTCGCCAGCTTGGGAACGCTCGTAATCGGACGGATTTTGGGAAAGGAAGGATAAAATACCCCGCAAGCCTACAAAAAAATTACCGACGCTCGAAACGTCGAAACCTAGTACCGGTCAGCGCGTATGTTTTTCGATTTTCGCTTAATGACTATGACTTTTTTCATTTGTACTCCCATCAACACAGATGCGCTAAATATCACACATAATAGGCGCTTGCAATCAGTCCGTTGGAAACATGCCTGGTTATAATCGTGTAAGTGCTTACATTTATTATGTTTTTTGCAAGGAAAGTGGTTGCCGTCTAACCATCTTTCGTTCCGCTCGTCGACTTCCGGGTGCAGTCCGTGCTTTTGCGGTAGCTTCCTCATGACCGTATGGGTTACTATGACTCCACAAGTTAATCGGATATGTTTAGAGCCCTCCTAATCAATCCTGTGCTGACTCGCAAAGCAGATAACCTGCATCCACCGCTCAATCTGGTGTATTTGGCTACCGGTGCCCAATCCTGCCCGGGAGGTGGCTGCGAAATTCTTGATCTCTCGCTTGAGTGCCTTGACAGCACCAGCCGGGAGGGCGACCCAAAAACTATAGCTAGCAAAGTGGTACACCAGAAGGGGCCTTTCAATGTCGTTGGCATCGCATCACTCTGCGATTCATTTGCCGAGGCGCTGGCAATCGCGGAAGAAGTTAAGCAAACGCATGGTTGTTGGATCGTATTTGGAGGCCCACACGCTACTTTCCTCGGAAAGGAAATACTGGGGGCCTATCCTTTTGTCGATTTTGTATTACGGTTTGATGCCACCTATTCTTTTGGCCAGCTTTGTTCTACTTTACAGGCTAATGGTATTGCTTCCACACATCTGAAAGGAATTCCTTCTCTCTGTTACAGGGCCGGTCTAGAGATAAGAGAAACTCCCATCCAGACAACTACTCAGGCAATCTTAGAAGTCGACCCTGACTATGACTCATTAGAAATCCCAAGATACCTACGGCTGAATCCGCATTTGGAGTTTCCAGTCCTTGCTGGAACTGGCTGCCCTTACAATTGTACGTTTTGCTCCACCTCGAGAATGTGGCAACGCAAGTACTCAGCCAGAAGAGTGAGCCACATTTTACGAGACATCGAATACTTAAAGAACAAGTATGGAATTCATTCCTTCGGCTTGGTGCACGACAATTTGTTGTTTAATCAACATTTTTCACTCGAGCTTGCCGAGAAACTGAAAACTCTTCATGTCTCGTGGTCCTGTAGCTCACGACTTGATCATTTGCGTGGGAAAAACGACGTGCTGGAGGCACTGTCTTCGGCTGGATGTACAAGCGTTTTTATAGGAGTGGAAACTGCGTCCAAAAGACTTCAAATCAAAACCAAGAAAAAACTGAACCCTGTTCAGGCAGTGGAAGTAGCCAAGGAAATGCTGAAGCTACAACTGGCCCCGGTGTTCTCCTTTATCGTCGGCCTTCCATCGGAGACTGCTTCGGAATTTGATAGAACGATCAGACTGGCCAGTAAACTAAAAGTGCTAGGTGCTGAGAGAGTTATCTTGGGCAGTCTCGTTCCTCTCCCGGGCACTCAAATCGCTGATGAGGAGCCGCTTGCAGTGTTCTCGGACATTAATGGAATGGAGCTTGAACTGGTAACAACAGCAGAAAGTATTCAGGCCCTCCTTGTTTCTCCCAAGTTGCGGGCTACTATCTCATTTGTTACTAACTCATTTCTTGGCAGAAATGCAAAAAGCCCCCACGTTATTGCAACCAATATCCACCATCTGATCGCCCGCTATCCGAGTACTCTTTACTATTTGTTCCACACGGCTCGAGTTAAGCCTTCTGATTGCCTTGACTGGCTCTCTTCCCCTAAATTGGTCGATAATTTGACGGAACTTCTGCACAAGCTGAAACTAGCTTCCGAACACCGTGCCCTATTATTACAACTTATTTCCTGCGAGAAGAAAATATTAGAACTGCTAGGAAGACCAAATTCTCCCTCACCTCATTCTTTTAACACCAAAAGAAAGATTTCGAGGCGAGCATTTCGATCAGCCTTTATATCTCTATCCGACAATCTGGTCGCTCTTCGATCAGATTTCGACCTCAAAAGCTGTCTAAAACCACCTGTTCAGCAAAAGAAAGTGCGGTGGCAATCGGAAAGCCACGTTGGGTTGCTGCTTGTCGATGGCGACGTATCCGTCTTAGCTATTTCCAAAACGTTCTACCTTGCACTGGATTTTATCTGTAAAGCCGGGACAGCACAGCCCGCGCACCTACAGAAAAAATTTGCGTTAAAGGCTACAAGGCCAAAGCTCTTGCGAGACTTGTATTCCCTCTACGAACTGGGGGGATTGAAGGTAAATCATGAATAGCAGATGGTTGTTCATGCTCCTTGCTTTAGTACTGTTGCCCCAAGCCGTCAGAGCAATTGTTGTATCGAACGAATATCGCCGCGTTCTGCCCTACAGACCATCGTACTTCGACCCAATAGAGGCAGAGGATCTACCCGAGATTCAGATCATTCGCCAGGTTTTTGACTCCCTTGTTACGATTGACAAGGAGCTGGCAATCATCCCGCTGCTAGCCCAGAAATGGGATGTGGATCCAAGCGGCCTTAAGTATACGTTTCATCTAAGGAACGGAACAAAATTCCACACTGGCCGCGCTCTTTCCGCTGCAGATGTAATCTTCAGTTTTGAGCGCCTAATTGGTTCAAAGAAATCACGGTTTGCAAGTGACTTCATGAATATTCGTGGCGCGAAAGAATTTCGCGACGGAAGAGCCGCAACGATTTCCGGAATTAAACCGGAAGGCAACCTGAAGATTATGTTTGAGCTGGTTGGACGAGATCCTCTGTTTTTGACCCTGCTCTCATCCCCAGTTGCCTCAATCGTGCCCAAACCCGAAATTCTGAAAACGCCACATTTCTTTAAGCAGCCAATTGGTACAGGTGCGTTCGAATTCGATTGCAGCAACTCTAAGTTCTTATTACTTCGAGCGAACGAAAACTATTTCCTTGGTCGCCCTAAACTCAACCGTCTTGTTTACAAGGTGTACGTTGATCTTCCAAGTGAAGAAATTATAGCCGATTTCGCCTCAGGACAGCTCGACGATATTGCTCCACTGACACTTCCGAAGAATATCAATAAAGATAATTTTAGTAGGGTATTCAGCACCGGCGTCTTCTCGTTTGCCTTGACTCTAAACCCAGATATTCCACCGCTTAATAAGCTTCCTGTTAGACAGGCCTTGGCCCATCTGCTCGATGTGGATAAAGTACTGGACGGACTTGAACGTGATTATCCCTATCTCCAGATATCCCACTCCTTCATTCCACGAGGACGTACGGGGTTTCAACCAGACTTCAAGAGGCTTACCTTCGATCGCACAGTTGCATTAGGGCTGATCAAGAATGCAGGCTATAAATCGTTTAACAACCTCGAAAGCATTGGTATCTATTTTACCGTCTCATTGCCCTATGTTACGCAGATAACTCATTATTTGGATAGAACGCTCACCGAGGTGGGATGGAAGCATGAAATTCACGTGCTCAAAGGTAAAGAGGGTCCTCAAATGATGGATAGCCGAAAGTGGAATATGTTCTTTGCTGGATACGATACGGCTTATCCAGATTCGTACTTTCTGTTGAAAGGATTTCACTCAAAATGGGGTACCAGCATGCTTACTGCTCGAAGTAAAATCCTGGACAATCTCTTGAAGCAAATTGATGGAGAGCATGATTGGCGCCTCAGGCGAAAGCTTTATGAACAAATGAATAGAAAAGTCGTTGATCTGGCATACGTAATACCATTTTACTCGGGTGATACTTTCGATGGTTATTTTCAACCTTGGATCGGAGGGGTCGCTTACTCCCCGATGGGACCCCATCATATTCGATTTCATTCCGTTTTCGTGATTTCTGAAAAGACCTCGCAAAGAAAAGAGCTTTCTTATTCCTGTAACCAAAAGCTGGAGGAAAAAAATCCTTAGCTCCCGTTGGAGGTGGCATGATTAGAAACCAATCAACCGTCACATGTGAGCTTATTGTTTCCAAAGACACTGTTTTGCGCTTATTAGAGCGAGCTGATGCCTCACTACTTTTTGCACTTGCCCTAAAGAACCTGGAATACCTTGCTCCCTGGCTGCCGTGGGCTTGCAAAACATTGTCATTGCAGGACATAGAAAAACGAATCGACAAATTTCTTATGCAAACCAAGAATGGAGAAGCAGCCCAGTTTGGAATTTGGCACCAGAAGAAACTTCTTGGTGGCGTTGCTTTCTTCAACCACGATCTTGAAAATCATATTGCAGAAATCGGCTTTTGGATTACCTCCGAGATGACAGGACAGGGAATAGCCACTTATTGCTGCCGCACGCTACTGCGATACCTGTTTGAAAAGCTTGAACTGAATCGAATTGAAATGCGATGTGCACCCGCTAACAGTCGTTCGCATGCGATGGCACGGAGGTTAAACTTCTCACGTGAAGGAGTGTTGCGAGAATGCCTTTTGATCGGGGGAAAGTACGATAATCTCACTCTTTACAGTCTGCTTCGGAAGGAGTGGCTAGATGGTACCGCGAGAGATAAGAACTAGTTACCAGGGTGGATTTTTGTACCTTATTCCGGAAAGAAATGTGAGCCCAACAAAATCCTCCGGAGATTCGCCCGTCATCAGGAATACATTGCGAAAGCCCAGATCAAACGCTTTCTTTGCAATTTCCTCTCCGCGAATATCGTTTCCAAGATTGGCATCAACATAAACAGGAATGTTCCTATCAATAGAAGAACACTTACCCAAGAAATCATCGGGACGTTGAAACCCTAGCATCCGCCTTCCCGCTTTTTTTGCAGCAAGGTTCCATGTCATGTGGACTAAAAGATCATCATCAATTAGGACACAGTCAAAATTCTCGCTGGGGGTTCTAAGCTCGATGGGTACAAATGCGGCCATTTTCTTGGGAACTATTCGCACCCTAAGTTCTTGGCAGCGCTTTAAGATGCTTTGCTCTTCAAATCGACTGGTGACCAGAATGCTTTGTCGGTTCAAATTAAGAACGGCAATGAGATCCAGCCCCGTGAGCGTATGCCCCAGCAGCTCATAATCAACTAGAAACAATGCCGCCTGCGACTGTTCGGCATTTCCTAGAACCCAGCTGCGCATTTCTTCCGGCGTCAAGAAATCCACTACCTCAATACCGCGTTTGCTTGCCTGCAATGAACTGAATCTGTCATGCCAGACTTGGTGGATGCTGTTATCATCATCAAGCACCACCACCGTCGTATTTGGCGCTACCTCAAGCTCGGAAACAAACCACTCAGGAGGATATGCTTTGGGCAGAATAATATTAACTGAAGTACCCTTTCCGACTTCTGACAAAATTGTAAATCGTCCCCTCCAGCTTTCCACTGCCTTTCGCGCATGATAAAGACCAAGTCCTGAACCTCCGGGTTTTCCGTGTGTTTCGCCACGTTCTCCAAGCCTTGAGAGAATCTCGGGAGCTATGCCACATCCATCATCTCGCACCTGAAGCCGAATCTCTTTACCACTTGAAGTGTTCATGTCAATTACTACCGTTCCTTTTTCCCCGATAGCTTCGATGCTATTATTGATGAGGTTGGACAACATACGTTTAAATTCCAAAGGCTGAATTTCCGCAAACAAGCCATACGAAGCAGCATCAACTTTTCCATCGATATCCAGACCGATCCGTGACCGGAATTGCATTCGCTTTTCGGTTATGATGGGATCGATGAGACTCCAAAGAAGCTCGAGGCTTTTTGGCTCCACTACGGTACTAAGGGGAGAGGAGAGCTCCTCCACGCTCTCTCCGCCGCTCTTGATTTCTTGGTTCTTAGCGACCAGCGTGTTTGCAATGTCATTGATTCTATTAACCGCGCTACGTACAATGATTCTTTCCTGTTCCGGCAACTGAGAGAGCTTACCGAGGATAGACTCCAGAGCTGCAAGCGGGCTGCGGATGTCATGCGCTACTTGAGCCGCCAGTCGCCCCATGGCGGTAAGTTCGACTGCCCGACGCTGGGCTTTTTCGTATTCAAAAATTTTCCATAAAGATGCATGGATAATCTTGAGTAGAACATTAACTTCGGAATTAGATTTCGACGGAACTAGCCGGGAGTTGAATTGGTCGATAGATATAGGCCATGCCGATTGCAAATTACTGAGTTCCCCCACAAATTTGTTTAGCGGGCGTAATATTGCTCGTGTCTGAGACTGAAAAACAATTATCCAAATGGAAGCAAACAAGAGAAAAAAGACCCCGAATGCGAGAATTTGGCCTCGTGTAAGCCGTTCCAGCTGACTAAGATCATAGCCGATTTCAACCGCTCCCCAGCTCCGGGATGCCGGATCCTTTACTTGAGATTGGATAACGGCTAGCCGGTGATCAAGGACCTTTCTCTCAGATACCTCACTGTTCGGCTCCCCTTTAAGTTCGTTTAATAAAAGGGACTGGTTTTCATCCTTAGTGCGGATGTGAATCGGTCTACGGTGCTCGTCATAAACTACGATATAGAACATGGAGGAGGGACTAAAAATATCACCACTTATGCGATAAAGATCGAAGTAGCTTGAAGTCTGAAGACTGGGAAGCACTAGCTTCGCAACTTGAGCCCCGAATGCGACTTTATCATTAATAAACGCTTGTTTGTGGTACCTGTGGTAAATCTGCAGCTGGTACACAGTAACCGCTACGAACAAGACAACACTCATTAACACTACTGTTAGAAGCAGTTTTGTACCTATGCGCAGGTTCAACCGTAGAGCCATGTGCTCCTTTTACCACAGAAAAAGTGCTCAATGCCGGAACAAAAGATGAGACTGACCACCGCGGCCTAGCTTCAGATGTATATCCTAAAAACCATGCTCTTGGCTAGATAGCGCAGCTTTTCGAAATTCACCTGACTGGATAATTAAAGGAAAAATAAAGGATGGCTCACCTTTCATTGTAAGAAAATCACCG
>JACQOU010000015.1 GCA_016207775.1 Deltaproteobacteria bacterium | reverse complement strand
CCTTATGCTTCGCATAATGCGGAAATCTTTTCGTGATCACCACAATATTGATTTGTGAAAAAACCGGGATGCATTGGCCATCCGGGTTGAATGATGTTGCACCAAAGATTTCGCCCAATCGCATGCCGGTTGTGAAAGCAAGAAAGAGAACTGTCCTGAGATTATCGTCTTCAATTTGCTTTGCGACTTCTTCAAATTCCGCATAAGTGAGATGCGAAACGTGTTGCGAGTCTTCCGGGTTTTGCTCCAGTCGTTCCTCTCGCTCGATGAATTTTAATAGTGCATTCAAATCTTTCACCAGCCGCCTTTGTTTGCGGCTAGGGAAGCGGTCTACTTTTTGTTGCAGTTTCTCGATAGGGGCATTCGCTAAATCAAACTGGCCGATGGCTGCAAGGGCCCTGCGGTATGCACAACGAGCTGAATGTCGTGAGGATTCATCAATGCGGCGTCTGGCATAGCGTTTCTGCCAAAACTTATCAAGAATATCTAGATTGGAATCCAGGTACGCGTCAGCAGGATTCGGCCGTTCTTTAAGCCGCAGTTCCTTTACTATCTGAAGAATCTGTCTCTTGCAGGTTTGAAAATCCTGTATTCCTTTCCGGTAAAGTTCATTGATTGCGCGGACGCGGTCCAGTTCCACTCGTTCACTCTTTTGCCTATCAATACGCTTTAGAATCGAAAACGCGGCGCGTCCTTCCTTGGGATTGGGGTATTTCGCAAAGTATTCGACCATTTTTCAGCTCCTTTTGTCGTTATCGGCAGCTGAAAAAGGTTCTATGAAGTTAACTGGTAGGATTGTCTACCAGTGAGCCCACTTTTTGTCTACCAGTGAGCAATCGCGTTAAGTTAAATAAATAAACAATTCCAACTGCCTGGAGAGAGAATCGAACTCTCATGACCTTGCGATCATTGGATTTTGAGTCCAACGCGTCTACCAGTTCCGCCATCCAGGCACATGGGCGTTAGAGCGCAGAAAGTAGTCAATATGGTGAACACTTGTACCAAGATATGCTTCGATTTTCAATCGCTTAAGCCAGGAAGGGGCTGTAAAGTTGCTGGTAATTGAAGCGCTGCGACTAACCTTGATATAATTGAGTTTGTAGTACGTTGGCCGCCTGCAGTGGAATGTTCCCGAAGGGGATAGATCGCAGGGATGGCGGAAAACGTTTCCCAGGAAGTTTTTTAAGAAGGGAACGTGAGTGAAATACCGTCCCCCGAAATTTCGAATGCCGTGGGATTTATTTGTGTTCCTGACTATCACCACGGCTGGCTTTGCATATTCTATTCAGTCTCTTCTCCATCCGGAAAAGAGCAATGTTGGCACCCCGTACTTTCAAGTTTTGACACAGGTTCGAGCTACGGAGTTTGCTGCTAATCAACCGGTTTCGGCGGTTGCCAATCTTGGTTGCCTGGAACCAAACATGGTTCGAAGAGTTACCTCAGCGGATGGCACGATACGGCTGA
Organism: Deltaproteobacteria bacterium; assembly: GCA_016207775.1. Lineage (GTDB taxonomy): Bacteria > Bdellovibrionota > FAC87 > UBA2466 > UBA2466 > JACQOU01. The sequence continues at coordinate 8,233 of JACQOU010000015.1, read as the reverse complement.
AGGGACGAGTGTGCTTTGTGGAGGGGACTGGAGAAGTATCGCATAGCCAAGATATCCGAGTGAAAAATCTAGCCAATAATTTTGAAGGCACTGTGTTTTTCCGTCCGAAGGATGGCTCATTTACAACCGATCTCGTGGTGCTTCAAAGCGGCAAGAACCACATTGAAATTGGTTGGAAGAATCCGGCTAGCGGCGGTATTGAGCTCGCCCGAATGGAAGTCTTCCTGAAATAGTTTTTCTAGAAATTATAAATGAGACGGCATTCAATGCTCTGAGGAGGTGCTGCTTCTTTTCTCAGAGGCTGTACCGAGACAATCTGTGCTTCAACGCTTGTCGAAAGTGGTTTACTCAGACCTGTTTCAAGTGCGGTACCGGCAAGCTGATAGCCGAAGGAAGCCGTAGGAAGTCCTCCGCCCACGATTGCTCTAAGACGCATTGACATGAGCTCCATCTGGCGATTGAGCTGGGAAAAAGAAGACAGGAATTCCGAATAATATAGGCCTGCTTCCAATGAGCCAGCAGAGTATTCCAGTTTGCTCGCGTCTGAAAATACATCATACCCCACCCGAAACTCGCCGCCATTTCCCTTTCCTCCAGTGTTTATAGTTACGTTTCTCATATTTTCGATAGCTTGATGAACTCTTCTCAGTTCGGGCGCCCTTCCTGGAGCTGTAACGTAACTTCTTATTGCGGCATCAAAACGTAGCCTAAGAACAGCAGAGGCGAATGTCTTTCTAACAGTTTCTTCTGCAGGAGCATGACGATAGTAGTCCATGGTGCCTACGGAAAGATGCTCGTGTTTCCAGGCCATCGAAGCGAAAGGCATTTGCATGTCGTGGTAGCGCCATTGGTCCAGGTAATTGAGCTGAATTTGATGATCGAGGGGCTGAAAATATTCGCGGTATAAATAATCGGAATCGTGATAGCCGTTTGGCCGTTGGACGAAGATGAGTGACGCGGAAACAGGCATGCGGTTAATGTAAGGTGATTCACAGAATGCACTTTGCAGAAATGCAATCCCTGCTATCAGAATGAGATACTGGGTATGTGCATAGCCACGCATGTCTACAATCCGCCCTGACTCTTGCCTCTCTCGCTTCGGGCACAAAAACCCCTACCCCAAGACTAAGCAAGAACTGGACCATCGACATTGCGCCTCGATTTCGTTGCATATTTGTCGATATTCTTGGCATCCGGGTGTCGATATTTTGGACGGTGCTTGTAATCCATACGGTAAGCAAAAAACGGCATCCTTGTTAACTGAATGATATGACGAGTTTTCACTGGTTTTCGGCCTCACTGTCAACGCCTGCGACAGCGGCTGTTTACTTTTTTTACACTCGCACTTCTTGCCCTACGGAGCCTTGGCAAGCTGAGTTTTGTTAGCTGCTTTTAAAGCGGATCGCTTAATCCTGCCTTCCTGTGCAGCTGAATGGTATCGAAGGCTTGCAAAATCGAATATATTCGGACCGCTCTTATTGGCGTCGGCTCTGAATTTAGATAGTGAAAGTACGTCGGATGGTCTTGCGCTCTCTCCCGGATTTCCTCCCATCAGGGAACCCAACAAGGAATCAAATTCCGAGCCGCTGCCTCCACCTCCACCCCCACCCCCACTTCTGCCACCGGAGCCTGAACTGCCGCCCGAATCACCGCCAGAGCCGCCTTCAGAAAATCGTCGTCTTGTCCGTTCTTGGTCTGAGGAGCCATCCTCTTTCGTGCTCTTACCCGAATCCTCTTGTGCTAAGGCACGTCCCGTACCACCTCCAACCAGGCCGCCAGATGGGCGGACTGGGTTAAATTCGTCTGCGTTCGAAAGGTCTTTCTCTTTAAAAGTGTAGTTTTGATTAGGCAATGCTTCAGCGACTGCGTATCCTGAGGTTCCCGGTTCTTGGGCAGCGGTGGATTTGGTTGTTATTTCTGCAGATGGAGCAAGGGGTTCGTCCTTATGTTCACTATCCGATTTTGCTAATGGCATTGAGGCGAGTGGTTGAGGCAATTGCAACCGTTTAGGTTCTGCCAGCTTCTTGGGCTCAGAAAGTTCTTTGGGCTGATTTTGGTTATTGGGCTTTACTTCAGCCATTTTTGGGGAATCCGAATCTTTTGTGGCTTGGGATGCTTCCTTGTTCTTATCGCCGGATTGGCTGTCTTGCGCAGCTTGGGCACATTCCATTGCGGCTGCAAGATTGTAATTCGAGGCTGCTTGGGAATCCCCCCGAGCTTCTGCATCAGCAGCTTTTTGCTTGTCTCTTAGGCACATAATCAGTGCAATCCCTTTTCCTATCATTGACATAATCTGACCCGCATCAGCGTTATTCGAGCGGTCGTTCTCTTGAGGTTTATAGTTGTTACTAATGTTAGACAATGTGGAGAGGTAAGGCGGAAGGGTGCTTGCATCGGGGCTGGAGCTTGTTTCGGATGTGGATGTGGAAGAAGTACTATTGGTTTCGTCGTCTCCAGCTGTTGCCGTTAAACAAACAAGCAGGGCGGAAAGGAACAGAGACAAAGCTGCATTTCTACGAAGTGTGTACAAGGTTGACACCTATTCTAGTTAGATAAACTGCAATCGGTAGGCCAGGCACTTGGACGCTAAAATAGGCACGAAGGCGTGGATACGTGTAAGGGAATGATGTGGGAATTCTAGACAAAGTCCGCAAGTGTAGACAGCGTGATTGCAGCCAAAACTTCTCCACAATTGCTGCGCAATGTTTGGCTATATTCTATATTGAGGTTTACTATCAATGGCAGTTCGTTGGCAGGACGTACGGATCCTTGTATTTGCCCTGATCTGGGCTATCTCGTGTGCTCGATTGGATTCAGGAAGCAGTGGAAGTGGCAGCGGGGGAGGGGCCAATGCTCCTGCGGGGACAACAGTATTTTCTGTGACGGTTTCTTCGCGGTGGGAGGGAGCCGCGGATGCAACCGTACAGAAAGTCTGTACAGTGACGAATTCAGATCCAGTGGGTAGCACGGTCAGTTGTACTACGACTATTCCCGAAGCCGAGCTGTACTACAGCGATCTTATTTTTGATATCAACGTTACTTCTGGGTTTTGTGAATTGGTTCGTTTCAGACCTTATATCTATTTGGCATCCACTTCGAACTCATTTGATTCCTATTGGGCAAACACAACCATCGATTGCTCCGTCGCCGATATTCCTGCCGGATGCTACAGTGGAGCGGGAATCGGCATGGCCCCTGGCTTTCCTACTAACTTTGGCACCTATTTTACGTCCGCTTCCGGTTTGCAAAAGACATACACAGCAACCGCTGCGAACACCTATCGACAATCTGTCAGCGGGTCGATTTCTAATCGGTGGACCAGTAATACTCTGATTGATCGTAATACGAATTGTTCATCTGTGGGAAGCGGGGACGGCTATGCAGGATTTTATCAAGATTGGCAGGTCTTATGTGACGATAAGTGGAATGAGAGACAGTATGGCATGACGTTATATATTGCGGATGAAGACCAGCCCGGAGTGAGTATCTCAGATGGCCACAATGACATGGCAGCCTGGGAGGCCTGCAACTAACTTCTCAATCTATCACGACCTCATCCGAAAGCTCATTCCGATCATCCGATCGTTTTGGAAAGTGCTCTTTCAGAATTTCTCCAGCCCTGCGAACAATTTCGCATATACCCCTGCAAAAATTCCCGCCCTTGAAGTGCTTGCTCAGCCCCTTTGCTAAGGCATCCCATTCACTCTGGGGCAGCTTCTTGTGGATTCCCTCGTCTGCGATGATTTGAAAGACATGATCTTGCAGACAAATAAATAAAAGCACTCCGGTTCTGTACTCTGTGCGGTGCATGCCGAGTCTTTGAAATTCCATGAGTGCCCTATCAAACAATGAAAGATGGCGGTCCTTTCTCCGTTTTCTTTTTTGTATGCAAATTCGGATTTCACCGGAACAGGATGCCTCAGCTCTCGCGATTTCCTCTGCAATTTCTCTGAGCTCTGTCCGACTCAATAGGTTCTTTTGAAACAGCATAGGTCTACCAACTTCCACTAGACCCCCCTCCACCAAAGGAGCCTCCGCCTCCCGACCATCCTCCTCCACCCGATCCCCATCCACTTCCGCCGGACCAGCCTCCGCCTCCCCATCCGCTGCCCCAATGTCCTCTTCGGTAGCCACGGGATGAAACATTGTAAAAATTGCCTCCAAACAGAAAGAGCATAAAAAGTGCGATCAGCACAAAGAGTAAGAAAGCCAGCGGTAAAACGCGCGGACGGTCTTTGGCTGGAGCAGCGAATTCCCCCTGCGTGGCAGCCATGATGGCTTGCACGCCAGCCAAAATACCTCCGTAAAAGTCTCCCTGGCGGAATTTTGGACGGATGATGTTCCGAATGATGGTGTCGCAGGTTGCATCCGGAAGCACACCCTCGAGACCATAGCCCACTTCGATCGTCATTTTCTTATCGGCTTTTGCTATGACCAGGATCACTCCATTATCTTTTTTTACCTGGCCAACTTTGCTCTTTTCTGCAAGGCGAATGGCATAGTCTCGAATTTCCTCTCCTTCCAATGAAGGAATCAACACGACAACAATTTGATTAGAAGTTTTTGATTCAAAAGCAGCCAACTGGTTTTCAAGCTGCTGGAGTTCCGAAATGGCGAGCGTGCCTGTGGCATCCGTTGCGCGACTATGCAGGACCAGGGGCTCGATTGCTCTCAGGTTGCAGGCGCACAGCAAAATGAGTAGCCATCGCATCCGCATGCTCAGAATTTTACCTTGGGTGGCGTTTCAGCTCCCGGCTGTGCCTCAAAATATGCTTTGGGCGGAAATCCTCCAATACGAGCGATCAGAGTATGGGGGAATGTGCGCACGCGCGTGTTGAAATACTGTACCGACTCATTAAATCGACGTCTTTCGACAGCAATCCGGTTTTCAGTTCCCTCAAGCTGTGCCTGCAGCTGGAGAAAGTTCTCGTTTGCCTTGAGGTTTGGATAGTTTTCGGCTATGGCCATCAAACGTGAAAGCGCCGAGGACAGTTCGCCCTGAGCTCTTTCAAAATTCCTCAGAGCTTGCGGATTCTGCAATACTTCAGGAGTGACTGTCAGCTGCCCGACACGAGCACGTGCGTTTACAACGTTTTCTAACGTTTGTTTTTCATGGCTCGCATAGCCTTTCACTGTTTCCACAAGATTGGGAATCAAGTCTATTCTTCTTTGGTATTGGTTGAGAACCTGTGACCAATGGCTGTTCACTTGCTCATTGGATGCCACAAGCCCGTTATAAATACCGACGCCCCACATTACGAGCATGATACCTGCCAACAAGAAACTTCCTAAGACGACGAGTGTGACGACCAGTGCTTTAGATTTCATAGTGTGATTTATACCTCAGATGAGTAAAAGGTACATCCATATCTTCTGGTCCTGATTGGGCTCGCGCTTGCAGACCCAAGGGCAGTCAAAGGGGAGAAGCAGTTTAAGTTTAAGAGCGGTGTAATGGCAAAAAAAAAGGTAACTCTCTCGAGCTACCTTTACCATCGATCGAAACGGGCCTGAGAAAGTGGGTTGGGGGGAATAGAGGAATTATGGGAACTTTCCCAGGCCCAATTCGATTTTTCCGGAGTATTCCGGAATCCCTATGCTCCTATCATCCTAAACAACTTTCAGCACCCCGCTGCTGCTGGAACTCCACAACCGCGATTCCTTCACTCCAGCTCTCAAATACAACCATCAACTTGTATGCGTTTGTCTAAACCGTATTAGTAGCAACACTTATGCCAGAAATTGTTCCGACAAATTAGGCTCAATGATGGACTTTTGCTTTTAAGACTGTGGCTTTTCGCAACAAATCCTGTAGCGTTTTGCTTGAGAACTGCTACGGGAGAAATTTCGCAAAAATTTGTGAACTAGTGATGATTGTGCTAAAAGATACCCCTAATTTGCGGTGCCGGGGGCAATCTTGATTACGTTATGGAAACCGCCAACTTACAACGTTTACCCATTCTAGTCGTTGATGACGACAAGATTACGCGTGAGCTATTACGTGGCTTTTTAGAATACGAAGGGTTTCGAGTCTTTCTGGCTGGAAGTGGTGAGGAAGCGCTGGAACTGCTTAGGGGAACTACCTGTGCAGTAGTGTTCTCCGACATCCAAATGGCTGGTGTTGGTGGCTTTGAACTTCTTAGCCTGATAAAAAACTCCGATCCCAATGCAATCGTTGTTCTAATGACCAGTTTTGGTTCAATGGAAGGGGCGGTAGAGGGAATCCGGGCAGGTGCTTTTGACTATATTAGTAAGCCTATTGTTCCCGATGAACTCAGAGCGATCGTGCATCGAGCGTATCGCCATTGGGACACTATTGTCGGTGAAGCATCCAGACGACAAACTCAGAATACGGAATCCGCTCTCACAGTTCCGCGCACACTCATAGGCAAATCTAAACGTATCATTGAGGTGTACAAGACGCTCGCTAAAGCGACACTATCCTCAAGCAATGTTCTTATAATCGGTGAAAGCGGTACCGGAAAAGAACTTGTTGCTAAGGCTATCCACGATAATAGCGATCGCCGCAATAAGCGGTTTATAGCGGTAAACTGTGGAGCGCTTGCTGAAACTCTTCTGGAGTCCGAACTCTTCGGGCATATCAAGGGATCCTTTACTGGAGCGATTGCCAACAAACGAGGGCTTTTCGAGGAAGCGAACGGTGGGACGATCTTTCTGGATGAGATTGGCGATATCAATCTAGGTTTGCAAGTGAAGCTGCTGCGGGTGATTCAAGAAGGCGAATTTAAACCGGTAGGCTCAAGTGAAACGCGTCGGGTGGATGTACGCCTGATTGCGGCTACGCATAGAGATTTGCAGGCATATGTACAGACAGGGAAATTTCGTGAAGACCTTTATTACCGTCTGAAGGTCATCTCTGTGGAATTGCCGCCCCTGCGCGATAGGATGGAGGATTTGCCTGAACTCATAAGCCATTTTCTAAAACGCTTTTCGAAAAAAAGCGATAAGGTTGTGAATGCGATATCGGATCAAGCCATGGCGTGCCTGCATTCCTACGCCTGGCCAGGAAATATACGTGAACTGGAGCATGCTATTGAACGTGCCGTGGCCATGACAAGTACCAGTATTCTGTACCCTGAGGATTTTCCAGCTGAGATTGTGAACTTTCAGCCTACGGCAGACAATAGAATGGTCGCTCTGGAGATGAAGAGCACGGAAGTGAGATCGTTGGAGGAAATGGAAAGAGAGCATATTTTGCGTGTTCTTGCAGAAACAAAATTTAATAAATCCAGGGCGGCGGGAATGCTGGGTATAGACAGAGCAACGCTTTATAGAAAAGCACAGCGTTATGGTATCCGATTGGACTCAGCCAAACGAATTGCGGAAAGCTAAATACTCACACATCCTTTGACTTTTGCTCAACAAACAAGTGAATGAACTCATCCAGAACTTCTGACGGATATTTCTGCTCTTTTCTGCACAGCTGTTCAAATAAATCGTAAGTAGCTTTCGTCAGCACGAGTGTCCGCTTGCTGCGTAGCGGCTTTTCTTTATGGTGGAGTCTTTTCATTACTTCATCAATGAGGTGCTGAGGTATTGCATGCGTTTTTGAGCGTTTTTTTGTCTCTTTCATGTTGTTGGACATCCTAATACACATCCAATTGTATTGACTTAGGAGGGTCGATCAAATATTCCCTGCAACATGGAAACATGGAATGGAGCAGACCCTTCTCGGTTCGTTTACGGAAGCGTAACGCGTTCTGAGATAAATGTCTATTGAAATGGACATGTCTAGTACTCTGTTGAGGTTGGAGGAGAATAACTTGGGTTATGGCAAAACGATACGGTAGATTCCAGTCGTCGTTTTCAACAGTCTTGGTAGCACTCATGGACGAAAAGGGAATGACGGTTCGCAAGGCGGCTAAGATAGCTGATGTGGGATCTTCCACAATCGATTCTTGGAGACGTGGTGCCCAACCAGGAAACTACCTTGCCGTTAAGAAATTGGCGCGTGCGTTGGGTACTACGATGTCCTTCTTGTTGACGGGCGAGGATGAGTCAAGGCCGAATGGCATCACGCCCTCCGTGGCCGAAGCTTTCAGCGATGGGGAGCTCGTTTTTGACGGCTATGCCCGGGTCCGAATTCAACAGCTCGTGCCTCGAAATAGTATCCCGACAAGGCGTCGGCGAAGAATTATTGCCAGACGCAAGGGCTAAAATCATCCCGTTTTCTTGTTTTTTATTCAAATGTTAGGCTACCCTATGGCAGCTTGGG
>JACQOU010000118.1 GCA_016207775.1 Deltaproteobacteria bacterium | reverse complement strand
GTTCACTTTCATCAAGGATTTTCGCGGAACTTACTTGAGATAAAGCATTGTACCGATCGCAAAGCTCTGTATTGTTTTTAGGGCACACCTGCTTGTCTGCCAAGCTGGAGGCAAGCAGTTGGTGCTGTGACGATGACCATGCAAAAAAGAGGCAGTTTAATGCCAAGTTTTGGGGCAACGTCCATCCCTCAATCTTCCCTTGGCGTGCGAGATCGCAGTACCGGGCGGCAGCTGCATCCAAACGGTAACGTTTTTCTTCCAGCGCTGCCTGCAAAAACCCAATCTTCAATCTTAAGATTTTGTTTGAAGTCTGCTGTAAAGCACTATCGAAAGCAGCTGTTGCCTTTTCCCACTCCTGCTCAGAAACGTGGCAATTGCCAGCAAGAACTAAAAGCTCAGCTCTATTTTCTGAAGGCGGAAATAATTTCAGTACATCCTGTGTATGCGAGAGCACTTGGCTACATTTCTTGTTTTCATAGGCTAGCTTAGAAATCTGAAGGGCCGCAGCGATTCCCACTTTATCGAGTCGTGCTCCGACCGGGGTATTTTTCAAAAGTGATCTACGGCGAAAATTCATGATTTCCGAATAGAGTGAATCCCAATTGGATAACGCCAGCTGGATGTCAATAACAGCAGAAGCGGCCTTTTCTGCAATCGCGAGGTCTTTTTTCTTAGCCAGTTCTCTGAACCCCTTGAGCGCTAATTCGTGATAGCCTCTGTGATACAGGATACGATCCCATTCAAACCGGAACGGTAAGACTAATTCGCTTTCTTTGCGTGGGAGACTTAGGGTTTTGAGCCATTGACCCCATTGCTTAAGCTCCGGCTCCAGAGGAGGCAGAGATTGGGTTGGGGCTGAATTTGTCGCCACCATCTTTTCAGGCACCCAGCCTTTTAGCTTAAAAGCCTCATAACGTGCGGAAACGGCACGAAGCAGGAAATTTGGCTGACCGGTGTGTTCAAAGAGCCACTGATAATGTTGGGTGGCGGTATCGAAATCTTTCGCACGGAAGGAAATTTCTGCAAAATTTGAATGATACAGGGGAGCATCTTTGCCCTTGCCATCCACCGTTTCAAGCAAAAGCTCATAAACTGAGCGAAGAATAGGATAATTTTGATCCTGTTGTGCTACCAAACGGTTGGAGCATCTGGATAATTGGCGCTTGATAGATTCTTTGAGAGTCGGATCGCCAAGCTGTGGGTTTTCGAGTTTCTTAAAGGCAGCAAACAACTGTCCCAGCTTTCTCCCTAGCCCTTCTACGCGACCTGAATTTAAGAAGGGGTCCAATGCGAGTAATCGCAAATCAACTACCAGGCGGGGCGGGTACGATTCACGCTCGATGGCAGCAATTAGCTCATCAAGCGCTGAACTCAGATCTTTGGCAGCCAATGAGTTAGCGAAGGGGACAAGAGCTTTTTGAACTTCATCGGGCGAAAGAATTGTTTCCAGTAAATGTAATGCCCTTTGCGAATCAAAATGAGTTTTTTCCTCTATGGCAGTTGCCATGAAAAATCCGACTGCTTTGAAGGCGTTTTCCTTTTCTATCCTGAGCAAAGTTTTCATATGGTCGATCGCTTTTTCGTGTTCCTTTAAATAAAAATGGGACCAGGCCAGGTATTCCACTGCAAGCGGGTAGCTTTTTTCTATCGGCTGAATGTTAGCTCTATTTAAACAGCGGATAGCGGTTTTGTAGTCTTTATTCGCAGCTAGCAGATCGTACGCCAGTAGTGCCGAGGTGACGATATCCGAGTGGTCGGGTGCTTCAAATGCTACCTTAAGGAGATCACGGATGGCCAAGGGCTTATCACCGAGGTCTTTCAGAGCCTGCCCCCGCAGCAAAAACACCCGGTAAATGTCCCGGTGGGAAGGAAATTTCTCTATAAGGTAGGTGCTATCATGCACAACGCTTTGACTAGCTTTATGGAAATTGTTCAGTGTGCCTGTTTTCCCCACTTCATTTGACAGGCGTAGCTGCAAGGACGCAATTTCGGATTCTAGCTGAGCAGCCCGGTGTAGATACCGGAAGGCTTGTTCGCCATTGGAAGTTGACTTGGCTAGCCTGCGCAATGCCGTTGCTGCGGATCGTTTTGAGTTAAGTGCTATATGGGTTGCAGACTGCGAGTTGCTTGATGTTGATGTTGCCGTTGCCAGGGCTGTATTTAAGTTGCAAAAGCCAATCAGAATAATAATGTACCAGCACAATCTCATACGTTTAGCCTTACTGTTTCTTTATCACTACCAGCTTTAGCGTTGCGAAGCCCGAATCGGAGGCTGAAGTTATTACGCGTTTCACCGTTGAATAGGGCACACGCTTATCAGCCAGAATAAGTAGCGAGGGTTTGGGATTTGGCACTGCATTGCGTTCAGATTCCAATGCGGAAGTCAGGGCGTCTGTTGCTCCTTGGGCTGTAAAATTAAAATTTTCTAGAGGCGAAATTAGTTTGTCGTTGAGGAAAATGCCTCTTGCCGATATTTCGATCTTCGGTGAATCCGATACTTCATCGGACTGTTCCAACTCAGGCAAGTGTGTCTCACTACTAGGCATAATAGTTGCCAGTCCACCGGTATAACTTTTTAAAAGCAGAACCAAAATCACCGTAAATACAGATGCCATTGGCATGATTTGCAGTGATGGAACAGCATCTATTGTGTTTTTTGAACCACCTATCATATTCCGTCTCCGGCAGCCAGGACGACTGGGCACTGTTTCCTAATTTCTCGAACTGCTCTCACCATATCGTCATAGAGAATCTCATTTTCGGCCAAGAGCACGACATTTTGTACGGATGGATTTACGGCTCGTGCAGATGCAATTGCGGCTGAAGCATTTTCAAAATCGTAGTTACCATTTGATTTAGCCGGAATAACGGCTGTCTGGAGTGAAGATCCATCAACCATAACCCGAACTGAATGGGACTTCTGTAACTCAAGGGCAATGATTACTGGCTGCTGGTTCGAGTTGCTCGTGGTTGCAGCGCCGAGTTTAGTTTCAAGCGCACCGGTTGAAATAAAGGACGCGGTTGTCAGTAGATAAATGACGAGCACAGTGAAGCAATCAATTATTGAAACAATGTTGAGTGTTTCACCTGTAGGAAGTTTGCGATCTGCTTTGAGTTGCTTAATCATGACTCATGCCACTTCCGAAGGTTTTTGCTCGTCTACGCGATAGTAATGTTCGCGCAGAATTTCCATCGAGCGCATGGCGGCCTCCTCGATTTCAGCAACATGCCGATTGGTTCGGCTGGCCATTATGCTGTAAAGAAGCATAATGGGAATTGCGACTCCAAGTCCCAGCAGTGTCGCTGTCATGGCCGTGGAAATGCCGTTTGAAAGCAAAATGGCCCTTTGCTGCGCTGATACGCCGCCGAGCGCCTGGAAGGAATTGATCAAACCCAGAATCGTACCGAACAGCCCGAGCAAGGTGGATACGTTTGCAATGGTGGTCAGAAAGTGAACCCGCTTCTGTACCCGTTGGGTCATTTGGCTTACTGCAATTGCCAGGCTTTGTTCTACTAACTCTTCCGGTTGGCTTGCCTTTATTAAAGCTTGTCGCACGACATGGCTTATCGGCTTTGAGCGGTAACGCTCACAGAGCCTGACAGCGTCGTGGATACGATCGTCTAGAACGAACTCCCGAATTTGTGAAAAGAACTTGGAAGTTCGGGGCAGTGGATACAAAAGATAAAGTGCCATAAATCGCTCAAGCGCAATGGCGGCACCAAATGTTCCGACTATGGCAATAGGCAGTATATGGATAAGCGGATCCATGTTAGACCTCCGTCGTTATGTTGAAATTTGTTCAATGGACGGGATGGCTTTAGGCGGGACTTTTCTCACCCTTCAAGGGTTCAAGATTCGTACCATTTTTGAGGAAAGCTTTTTGGTAAGGCGATAAGTTAATGTTCCAAAACAAAAAAAAGGGTTTTTCCGCCTTCGTGTCTAAACTTTTCACGGCTATAAATAGGTTAAATAGCTGTTGAACTTTTGCCCAGTCGTCCTGGAGTTTGTGAGGAATGTTCTAATTTCACAGGCCTGTTCTATCTGGCCCGAGTTTATTGAACATTATGAAGATGAGTTCTGGCGCGCCTTGGCCCCCAAAAAAAAGCCAAACATTGCCCTTTTATTATCAAAAAAACACATTGTCTACGTGACGGACAGGTTTAACTAGTTTTCGTTTATCAAGATAAGCGGTTTATTAAAAAGAACCATTCATTTGTTAGACACTATTTCACTTAGTTGAAGCC
>JACQOU010000112.1 GCA_016207775.1 Deltaproteobacteria bacterium | reverse complement strand
TCACCCTTTTTCTCCAGTTTTGATTCCTGGTGTTAGGAGACGATTAACCCTATGCTTCTTGTTTCTATTTTTCGGAAAGACTTTCGTTACACCCTACATCCTTATGAAGAAGATGTTTGCGGATGCCATCGAGCTATTCCAGATCCTGAGCACGAATCCAGTGCTCAAGAAAATGAGGTCACGTCTTTCCCAAAAGGAGGCACGCTATCTCAACCTGGAACAACTCAAAACGCTTCTGACCTACGTTCGGGAAAAGCCGTATGGACTTGCAGTATGGCTAAGTGCATATCTCGGTCTTCGGGTCGGAGAGGTGCAGGCCCTGCGGTGGGAAGACGTGGATCTACAAACCGGCGTTCTCCATATCCGTCGCACCTACTCCAAACATGAGAGTGTTTTCCGCGACTACCCGAAAGGACGAAAGCAACATTCGCACCAGGTGCCGCAGGAGCTTTTGTATTTCCTAAAGGAGGTGCAGGATTCTGCCACCGGCGAATTGGTGATTGTCCCGGCGGGATGGAAGATGCTCGATTATTGGATGTACCGCAAAGTTCTCCAGCAATACTGTGAGGAATCCGGTGTCCCAGTTATCGCTACTCACGGACTGCGCCACTCCACCAGCGAGTTGTATCAGACTTACGGCGCAAGCCGCGACGATCTCCGACAGCTTTTCGCACATTCATCAGGAAGTACGACAGAACGGTATATTCATCATAAGAGTGATAGTTTGGAGAAAGTTGCGAAAGTGATCCAGTTGTTCCCACGCGAAGCAAGATGTTCCCACAATGTTCCCATTTCAAATTCAGAATCAAAAGAAGGTGGTGTAAGTCATTGAAATTCCAAATAGGCCCAGCTGGGATTGAACCAGCAACCCCCAGATTAGAAAACGGGGTGCTAGCGCCTGCGCATTTTCTTATTTATCATGCGTTTCTTGCTTTTTCGGCGTCTCGCAATGGCCGGGTTTTGTCTTTGCTGCTGTCGACCCCTGCGAAGCTTTGCTTTTCTCATTGCTTTCTTTCGAGCTGTTTTCTTACGCATCATTCCTCTTCCGGTATAATGGGTTATTCAAGCGCACTGATCACTGCCCAGGATTATACTCGCACGAGTAAATTTTCCAAGCCTGACCAGGCAGCAAGGTTAAAACACTTTCCTTGCCATAGATCAAATCAAACTCCACGAGACGATTTCCCCCGGAGCCAAAAAGGGATTGCTGAATCATATATACCCGGTCCTTTTGGCATGCGATGGAACGAATCAACCAGTTCACCTCAGCAGAGTAAACTGTCTGCACTTTGCCGCTGGCATCTATGTTCTCCAGGAATGAATAGACAGGTACAGTGAAGCCTGAGTCTGAGGGAATATCGCGGCTAATCAGCAAGGATTTATCTTCGTTGGCGCACATATCAAAAAAAACGCCTTTATCGGCAAATATCTTGTCCGATTGCAGCTCTCCCTGTCGACTGCGGCGCTGAATGCGTGGTGAGTAAGGCTTAGAGGTTGTTGCGGCGGTCCACCCAAGCCACAGGATGTCGTTTAGTGATTCGTAAACCATGCGTAGAGTTGGCCACACGGTAGTGTGTTGGGATAACAGGGTTGTGGACGTTTCCAAGAGATTCGGGTCGAGATGGCTCAGCCAGAGCTTTTGGCTTGTTTCATCAAAATTAAGTGACCAGCTTTGGTCGTGGTTCCGTACTATGCGCTCTGAATAGATAACCCACGGTGCTTGCACAGTTTGTGTAATGGTTCCTTCTTGATTGTGGATTTGCACCTCCGGTCTGTCATACGACTGCGTAAGAAAAATCCCTTTCTCAACATCACTGAGAATTTTCTTGGCGCTTCCAGTCTTTTGAAGCGGTCCGCCCGCAGTATACATTAATGTGGATTTCGCCTCTTCTGCCAACCAGACACGACAATGAGAAGAATCGAGTCCCCAAGACGTTGGTATGACGGAAGCTATCGAGTGCCACTCATTTTTCTTATCAAGATATCCAACATAGTTCTGTCCCATTATCCAGACGCGGGCCAAGCCCAAATTTGAAACAAATAAAAATGCTAAGACCAAAGTCGTGGCAAAATGAAGCATATGTTTACCCCCTTATTCAGGAGCAAGTATATCCCATTCAGGCTTTCATAGTCCCGCGGTACCCGATTCTCCGCCTAAGTTTTGGATGGTAGATGAGAGGCTATGCTTCAAATTTCTTTTGAATTCGATGCACACTGTCCGAATACACTGTAATATTTGGGGAGGTGAATAAGAATGATACGGCAAAAGCCGCGCTAAACTGACAAGTTAATCAGATGGACCGAGACGATGGCAAAAAGTTCGGCACGCAGCCAACTTCCAGTCAGCTGTCTTTGTTTTGGTCTAAAACTTGCTAGGTTAATGGGTAAGGGTTCGGGGTCCAAATGGATATACGAAAAGAAATGATTGTCTGCTTGTTTATATTGGTAGGGGGCATACCTGCAAAGGGGGTAGGGGACGAGGCCTGGCTTCCCACGGAAAGACATTTCAATGCTTCCAATAAGGCTGCCGAATGTACTCTTTATCGCAGTCTTTTGCGCAAATCACTTGCAGTCATGAACGACAGCTTCGAGAGAATGGAGACGGCAAAAGCTGCGCTTAAGAACCGTCGCCACGACCTAGAAAAATGCATCCGGGATCAAGGATTAGACCTCACTGAGGTGGGCGAGGAGCAAGCGGCCGAGCTGTGTCCAGACGCCTATTGGGCATGGCTCCGGCCCACTTTTTCATTACATGCCGCCAAAGAGGATCGCAGCGAAGCTAGACTTGCACACGAAACCACAAAAAATATTATCGCATCAGCTTGCGGAGATTTACCTCGCGTCCCCTGAGCCCCCAATTTCTAAATTATAAACGAATAATCCTCGACAAAATCGATCAGCCGGAGCAATTTTGAAAAGTGGGCTTATCGTATTCTCGCATCAAGTTTGTTCGTTCCATTTCATGGGTGGACGTTGTTTTTCTAATTGGCCTGGTGGTTTTTATTTATGCGGTCTTGGGAGTGGCCGCTGAATGGGCAGGACCGTTTCGACCGAAAACCGAAATTCATTTGGGATTTTCTCATCTGCTGGGGTACTCGCTTTCATCGCTGGTGCGCGTTTTTCTTGCGTACTTGTTGTCTTTGGTGTTCACCCTGACCTATGGATATTGGGCTGCAAAAAGTAAGGCTGCCGAACCTATTCTCATTTCATTGCTCGATATTTTGCAAAGCGTGCCCGTGCTTGGCTTTATGCCTGGCTTGGTATTGGCCCTCGTTCACATTTTCCCGCACTCTAACTTAGGTCTTGAGCTTGCAGCCATCGTCATGATTTTTACCGGAGAAGGGTGGAACATGGTATTTAGCTTCTACTCCTCTCTCAAAGGGGTTCCGCCAGAATATAAGGAGGTCGCTCGACTCTATCGCTTGGATAAGTGGCAGGTGCTCAGAACCGTAGAACTGCCTTGCGCAGTCAATGGCCTGTTGTGGAATAGCATGTTGTCCATGGCCGGAGGCTGGTTTTTCCTGATGGTGATTGAGTCGTTTTCTTTGGGCGATCAGGATTTCAGGCTTCCCGGTATTGGCTCCTATATGGCAGTGGCCTATGAACGGCATGATTTAGCGGCGGTCTTTGCCGGAATCGGCATGATGTTTTTTCTTATTGTGGTCGTGGATCGTTGCTTGTGGGCTCCATTGGTGGTGTGGTCTGAGCGCTTTCGCCTGGATCAAGATACGAATCGAAGTCAGATAGCAGAGCCTCTCGTTTATCAATGGCTTAAACGTTCCCGTCTATTGCCTCGTTATTACAAGTTGCTACAAAGGCTTTCAGCAGAAATAGAGAAACGGGCGGATACTCAGCGAAAAAAGATAACTGAGCAGCTGCATAAGAAGTCTGTTAGGCCGCTGGTAAAGGTTTTCAGGTATCTTTGCGTTTTGTTTGCAATCGCATTTTTTATTTGGGGTATTGTTCACATGTTTCGCCTTCTGGCGGTCACTTCTGCCGGCAGTTGGTTTATTTTCATTCGTGATACCTTTTTCACGCTTCTTCGCGTGGTTGCCGCAGTCACACTCGGTAGTTTATGGACCATACCGGTTGGAGTGTTCATCGGTACCCATCCCCGATGGAGTCGGAGGCTTCAACCCGTCGTTCAAGTGGTAGCTTCTTTTCCAGCACCCATGCTTTTTCCCATGCTGACTTTTGTTTTGGTGAAGATGGGAATAACGCTGGAAATTGGTGCTGTCCTGCTG